>JAQWHO010000405.1 GCA_029249355.1 Thalassotalea sp. | reverse complement strand
CAACAACACCTTTTAAACCATTGCTAAAGCCATCAATAAGATCCATTAATGACATGCCTTTACCAATGGCAATAAATGCTGAAAGTAATAACGCTGCGCCAAAGGCCCAATTCACCTTTGGCGTGTTGAAAACAACAAAGGTAATAACAGCGGTAGCAACAAGGGTTATCAAAGGTAGAATAAATTCTAAATGATGTGAGTTGTAACCTGCTGGCACTGAGCAACTTTGTAATTCTTTTGCACTTAGCGGTTTAGCATTTGGCGCATCTAACTCACCGGTTGTTAATGCTCTTTGCTGCGCGGCACGAATCCGCTTTCCTGAAAAAGTAGTGACATTTAAACTAAGTAATAACGTGCCCAATACCGCTAAAATTCCATAAAAACTATAGGGTACGCTTGAGAAGAAAAAAGCAATTCGATCAGATTCTGTCGCTAAAAATGAAACGCCTGGTACAAATATTAACGCTTGCACATAAGCAGGCCATGCATTAAAAGCGATCACAGCCGCAATTGGTGAGGCCGTTGAGTCAACAATATAACTCATTTCTTCATGACTCACTTTTGCTTTATCTGCCAATGGCCTTACTGTTGTGCCCACTAATACGGTACTCATAGTGCCACCTTGGAAAAATAAAATTCCCATAAACCAAGAAACCAATTTTGCTGAACGCTGCCCTTTGACGTAATTTTCCGTCATAAAATGAGCGAAAGCTTGTGCTGCTCCTGTTTTTGACCAAATTCCAAGTAGCCCGCCCAATAACCATAGATACAGCAGTAGTAAACCAGCGGCTCCTTCACTGGCTAAATTAGGAATAATAACACTGTCAGTTAAATCATAATCCCCGAGCATTAATGCACCGACAACAATGCCACCAAATAAAGCAGTCAGTGGCTCTCGCGTAATCAAACATAAAGCAATAGTGATAAATGCAGGCAATAACGACCATAATCCATAATGAAATGCGGGTTTGAGTAAAAATAAAGCTTGTTGATCATCAATCACCCATTGTTGTTTCAATGGTGGAGTTTCAATAACATCATTTAAATTTTGTTGATTGAGTAAAGAGGATTGGTAGGGAATTGCATCATTAATTACAACTTCCTGCCCTTTAAATTTATAAGCATTAGCGCCATTTTCTGTTTGGTAAATATCATAAACAAAGCGTTGCTCAAGCCACGTTTTATCCACTGAATGATGGATAAATACCGCTAAACCAAAGCCGGCAATAAAAATAAAAAGGGCTAAACGATTAAGGTTTGAAAATAAATTAAAATTTGAAAACATAAACAATCCTATGCTCTTGATGGCATTATTAGAAAGAAGTATCTTCGATTAGCTTGGAGGAAGTGCTTCTCTTTTATGGCTCAAACTAACAGTTATCTAAACCATTTTGAAATTTTACTTTTTATAAAACGCGATTCTTTTGCAAAAGCGCCTGATTTCAATGAAATAATATTAGCGACGCTCAGAGGAAGTAAAACAATAAAAACGACTGACATCGCTTGTTGTTTATCTTCAATAATTAAGCTTGTGCCTATTATCGCCGCTGCCCACAAAATAGATTGCTGAACAATCGTCGATTTTATACTCATGGTTTCTTTGGCATGATCAGCAACTGTACCGTATTCAAACGCACATAACTTTTGTAAAAAAGACCGATTTTTTTCATATTCACCTGATATCATCTCAACCTCTCCCATTTTTTCTATTGCTAACTTAAACGCTTGTTTATCGTCTTTGCCTTTTTGTTGAAAATGCTCAATTTGACAATATAGATGGTCTTTTAACTCATCAATATTTTTACTTTTTATGCTGTCATTGCTGAGAACCACTTCACACCATTGCTGAACTGCTTTGTCTAAATCAAAGTTATTATCATTCATTACTGTCTCCTATTAGCTGATTTAGCATGCTATTTAACTGCTGCCAATTATCACGCTGCTGAAAAAGTTCTTTTTCTCCCAATACGGATAACAGGTAATATTTTCTCTTTCTACCTGTCTCACTAACTCCCCACACCGCTTCGATAAATTCTTTTTTTTGTAAGCGATGTAAAATGGGATAAAGCATGCCATCTGCCCATTCCATTTCGCCATTCGACAATTCTTTTACTTGTTGAATAATCGCATATCCGTAACTTTTTCCTTGCTTTAAAATCGCCAGAATAAGTGGTGTGGTTGATGCGGCAACAAAATCTTTGGAATACTTCATCGCTAACCTTATACATAGAACTATTATGTATAAATATACATAGAAACTCTATGTATGTAAAGTTTGAAACTTTGATTGTTTTTAAAGCGATTGTAAAGTAAAACGTAATGGTTCATATTTAGTGAATGGGTACTTCAATAAAACGATCTTGTATGAATAAATTTTTACTCCCGCTATTTATCTTCATATCAAGTTTACTCCTATCTAATTCAGTTTTATCACAGACAGCAGAATATGAATTTGCTTCAATTGAAAGCTTAGCTGAACAAGAAATTGCTCGAATAGTATTACCTCAAATTTATCAAAAAATTGATAAAAAGATAAAGATCACTCCACTGCCGGCAAATAGAGCTCAATATGAAGCAAATGCAGGTATTAAAGCAGGTGAAACGCTAAGAATTTACTCTTATGGGATTGAAAATAAAGATCAAATCAGAGTCCCAACTCCTTATTATTATTTATATACTTCAGTTTTTGCTTTAACGAGTAAACAAATAATAGTTACTGAGAAAGATGATTTAAAAAAATATAAAGTAGGTAAAGTGAGTGGCGTTAAGCACACTGCAAACATTACCAAGGGTTTAGATAAAGTATATAACAGCAATAGTACTGACAGTTTATTTCAGCAGCTTTTACTAGGTAATATTGATATTGCATTAACGAACTTATCTGATGGTGAATTACTATTGAGTAAAGATAAATTTTCAGAGGTTAAA
Organism: Thalassotalea sp.; assembly: GCA_029249355.1. Classification (GTDB taxonomy): domain Bacteria; phylum Pseudomonadota; class Gammaproteobacteria; order Enterobacterales; family Alteromonadaceae; genus Thalassotalea_H. The sequence goes on along the minus strand of JAQWHO010000405.1, from coordinate 1,678 downwards.
GTGGTAAACTCTGCACTAGTAAAGCTTGATCTATTTCATTATATTCATAAAAATCATCAAGAATTGGTTGAGCCGGTTAATCAAGCAATAAAGCAGCTGCAAGCTAACGGTGAATTAGCTAAAATGTTAAAACAAGCCGAAGAAATAATTCTTAAGTAACTCACCCTACACACTAATAGCAATGACTCATCAGAAAATTTTCATTATTGGCTTGCCAAGAACAGGCACTACAAGTATCTGTAGTATGTGTATTGAATTAGGTTTCAATGTTGCACATACCGCTTATACACAGAAAACATTTGAGCAAGCAGAAGTTATTGCTGACACGCCTATTTTTTCTGATTACCAGCAGCTTGACGAGTATTACCCAAACAGTAAATTTATTTACTTAGAAAGAGATATTTCGTTATGGTTACCTTCAATTAGGCAACTCCTACAGCGAATGCATCATAATATAACGCGAGATGATGGCGGCTTTAACACCTATTTAAAAAGATGCTATCAAGAAATATTTGCCCCTTTTACACTAGAAAACATTAACGATGATAACTTTTTAAACGATTGTTACTTGAAGCATAAAAATAACGTGCTAAAACATTTTATCTCGCGAGGAAGTGATTTATTAATGCTAAATATCAGTAAAGAGGAAAGCTTAAATCAACTGCAATCATTTCTCGGTTTAACCAAAACTAATGGTAACTTTGAGAAATTGAATACTGGCGGAAAAGTAACTGCTTGGAAAGATATTAAGAGCCCTCTAAAGTAGAGTCTACCCATAATGGCAGGATCTCTACTCTAGACTATCTAAACCATACAAATAGGTAATATTAATCAGTTAACTTATCAGCTTTATCGTTCGTCAATTTGACATCAAAATTTTTGCTAGCATTACCGGCGTACAAGCTAAGATGAGGAAATGGTATTTCAATATTTTGTTCATCAAATGTCTTTTTAATATCTTGATACATTTGATTTTTAAGTGCTAAAAAACTTTCTCTTTTTGACCAAACAGAAAATTGAATATCCACCGATGACGTACCAAAACCAGTAAGTATAAATAACGGCGCAGGTTCTTCTAAGCAAATAACATTTTTTTCAGCAATGGCTAATAAAATGTCTCTCACTTTTTCAATATCTTCTTTGTAAGCAATGCCTATTTTTAAATCTGCTCGGCGAATAGGGAATTTTGTCAGTGTTGTAACTGCACTTTTGATCATGCTTTCATTAGGTATCCTAACAAAAAGGTTATCGAACGTTCTGAGCTTTACCGATAATAAATCGATAGAAATAACTTCACCAACGATATCATTAACTTTTATCACATCAGAAATTGAAAACGGCCTTTCTAACATCAAAAATAAACCACTGATAAGGTTCGATGCTGATGTTTGAGAAGCAAAGCCTATTGCTACTGTTAAAATGCCCGCCGCACCAATTAAAATACTTAAATCGATACCAAGGTGTTTTAACGCTGATAAGGCAAATAGCACCAATATTGTGTAAAAAATGGTTCTTCTTAACAAAAACAAACCATGTTTGGTCATTTTATCTTCGGTGATAGACACTATTGCGCTGCTTAGCGCTCTTGCAATAAAATAGCCGGCTAATAAAATGAGTAGTGCTTGCAATAGCGTATATGAATAAGACGCTTTAATTACTTCCCAAATTTCAATCAATA
>JAQWHO010000404.1 GCA_029249355.1 Thalassotalea sp. | reverse complement strand
TCTGCACTTACAGAGGCTGATTGTTTTATATCTGCGTCTGTTGACGATGTTACTGAACTTACAGAACCACTTGGACCAACAACAACTTCAAAAACCTTACCATCAACACTGACAGAATAATTTTCAGTGGCACCTTTTGATGCACTCACTACAGGCGTAGGCTGTGCTGATTCTTTTGTTGGCACTGGTTCAAAGGCATCTGGATTATTTCGATTTTCTAAAAATTTCAAACCGATTTGAGGAAATAGTGCATAGGTTAATACATCATCAATTACCTCATCAGCTAATGAAATATTCTTTTCTTTCGCTAAATTATCTAATTCAGCAGTTAAATTATCCATTTCCGGTGCAATTAAGTCAGCAGGACGACATGTAATAGCTTCTTTGCCGTCTAAAACTCGAGCTTGAAGCTCTGCGTTAACTTCTGAAGCTGTTGCTCCATATTCGCCTTTAAGAACGCCAGCGGTTTCTTTAGTGATTGATTTATAACGTTCACCTGTTAATACATTTAAAACAGCTTGCGTACCCACAATTTGCGAAGTCGGTGTAACTAGTGGAATATTGCCTAAATCTTTACGAACGCGAGGGATCTCTTGCAAAACTTCATCAAATTTATCTGCAGCCCCTTGTTCTTTTAACTGACCTTCCATGTTTGTTAGCATGCCACCAGGTACTTGCGCAGATAAAATACGTGCATCAATACCTTTTAAGCTGCCTTCAAATTTAGCGTATTTTTCACGAACATCTCTGAAGTATGCAGCAACTTCAGCAAGCTTTTCAGTATCCAAGCCAGTAGCACGTTCAGTACCTTCAACAATTGCCGCAATTGTTTCTGTAGGTGAATGACCATATGTTTGGCTCATCGATGAAATTGAAGTGTCTATGACGTCAATATCAGCATCAATCGCCTTCATATGTGTTGCTACACTCAAACCTGTAGTAGCGTGACAATGAAGCGCAATAGGTAAAGACACTGTCTCTTTAAGCTTACCAATCAACTCTTGAGCATCATAAGGCTTTAACAAACCTGACATATCTTTAATACATAAAGAATGTGCGCCCATATCTTCAAGTTTCTTGGCCATGGTTAACCAACCTTCAAGCGTATGAACAGGACTTTCAGTGTAACTTAAGGTCCCTTGTGCATGAGCGCCAACTTTAACCGCTGATTTAATCGCTGTTTCTAAATTGCGAACATCATTCATCGCATCAAAAATACGGAAAACATCAACGCCGTTTACATGTGCACGTTCAACAAATTTTTCTACAACATCATCAGCATAGTGACGATAGCCTAATATGTTTTGACCACGAAATAACATTTGTTGCTTAGTTTTTGGCATCGCCTTTTTAAGGGCACGAATACGTTCCCAAGGATCTTCACCTAAATAGCGGATACATGAATCAAATGTGGCTCCGCCCCATGATTCAATAGACCAATAACCTATTTCATCTAAAACTGGAGCTATCGGCAACATATCTTCTAAACGAAGACGAGTAGCCAATAATGACTGATGGCCGTCTCGTAGGACAACTTCTGTGATTCCTAAAGGCTTTGACATGTGACAATGCTCCTATTTATTAGTACTGTGTTGTTGACGATATTGATGCACTGCAGAACTAATAGCAGCGGCAACAGGTGGTGATATACCACCTTTATCAACGTTAGTTTTATTAGATTTTCGTTGAGGTTTAGATTGAATAATAGGATCAGGAAATTTGATCGCCAGTTTAACCAGTACTTTATTAATAAAAATTATTAGTATGCCTAAAAAAGCAAAAACAAAAACCATTCCGGCTAACATTAAAGTACCGGCTTCAACAAATAACTCCGTTAAGTTATCCATTATTTATCTCAATCTATAAAATTATAGAATTAGAATAATCACTCCAATCACTAAAAAGCAAATAAATTTTCGCTGTTTCAGAAAAAAAAACCCACGTCAATAGCCAAAAAGGCAATTCACCATAGGTTATTCAACTTTTTTTAATAAAAATTCACTTTTTGGTTATGAAAACAAATATTGTATACAATGCTATCATCAGCTATATCAATAGCCAAAATCAATTAAAACAATATTGTATACAATTTAACAGCAGGCATTTACTTTGAATAGTCGTTGTATATTTCACTTTTCATTTTGAGAAGGGCATAAAAAATCATTTTATTTTTTTCTCTAAAAACGATAAATGGCACTTGCTTATATTCACTCATTTTCGTTTTAAGTTATCAAAATTGATTATCTTCAAGTTAGTTATAATTTAAGAACAGAACATTTACTTTTTATTTTTATTTTTATTTTTATTTTTATTTTTATTTTTATTTTTATTTTTATTTTTATTTTTATTTTTATTATAAGGAAGTAAATTAAGGCAGTAATTTTAAGAATAATAGAAAAGTTTATGAGTACGAGGCGAAAATAAACCAACTCGAAAGTTGGTATATTCTCTAGCTAAAGCTAATGTGGCTAATGAGGCAGGAGTCAGATCTGCGACCGAAAGGGATTAGCTTCGTAGCCATGTTTCCTTAATAAAGCTCTACAGCGGAGCTAAGCTGATGGAGTTCTCTGACTACCACGTTTATAGCATTCAACTATCTCATCAAATTCCAGGCGAAAAAAAACCAACTCGAAAGTTGGTTTGTTTTCTAGCTAAAGCTAATGTGGCGGACGCGGCAGGAGTCGAACCTGCGACCGCCTGGTTCGTAGCCAGGTACTCTATCCAGCTGAGCTACGCGTCCGCAATATAAACTAAGTTTTACATCTTAATAAAAAGATGACGAACAATGTTCGCAGCTGTTAACACAAGATAAGTCTATCAACGAATCTACATGTCACATGATCTATTTTACATCTAGATAAAAGATGGCGGTGAGCGAGAGATTCGAACTCTCGATCGGATTTAACGCCGATACTCCCTTAGCAGGGGAGCGCCTTCGGCCACTCGGCCAGCTCACCATTTTACTTCTTTTATTCACTGTTGAACTCTATAGCCTTTCGGCTCGCTCTTCAGTGGGTGCGAATAATAATAGATCTTAAAAATAAGTCAAACGATTTTTTAGGTTTTATAATTGTTTGTTGAGAAATCAGTCAACACGATTATAAATCAGGCATTTTCTGCTATTTTCGTAGCCGTTAAATAAAAATGATTTTACAAAACATATAAAAAAGTCGGCTAATGCCGACTTTTTTATTGAATACGCTGTTTTAGAACTTATTGCCAGAATCTTCATTTTCCCCTTTTTCTGACTGAATTCGCATATAAATTTCTTCACGGTGAACTGAAACTTCTTTTGGTGCATTAACACCAATGCGAACTTGATTACCTTTAACACCCAAGACAGTGACAGTAACATCGTCACCTATCATCAAAGTTTCTCCAACTCGACGCGTTAATATTAACATTCCTAATTTCCTTTATGTTTGTATACGGGATCCACTAAATATATAAGCTAGTAATAAATTTAGTATAACAACTGGTATTTAGCACGATAATTCAATAAAGAATTTAAAAAACATTCATTTATCGAAAAAGCTAGGCAATTAATAGTTACATAATCAGAACGCTAGTATTTTCTAATTACAACTTAATCAATTTAACACCAATTACTTTCATTTTAGCAAGGTTCTGAGGATGGTACAGTTAAAAAAGCCTCTTTTTATAATTAAATGTAACTATTAATGAAGGAATAAACGACTATTAACCAAGCATTAACATACCATCAGAGCATTTATAAAGTTGAACATTAAACCAATTAAAATATTCAGATAATAAAAAAGGAAACTATTTCAGTTTCCTTTTTTGCGATTCTGACTAAATTGTTAAGTCGTAATAAATTAACGTTTAACTCAGTTTTTCAGACAACCAATCATTTACAGATGATAGTGCTTGTGGAATATTTTCAGGTTGGCTACCGCCAGCTTGTGCCATATCAGGACGTCCACCGCCTTTACCGCCCACTTGCTGAGCAACCATATTCACCAATTCACCGGCTTTAACTTTACCGATTAAATCTTTAGTAACACCAGCAATTAAACCGACTTTGCCATCATTCGCTGTAGCTAGCATAATAATACCTGAGCCTATTTTAACTTTAAGCTCATCTAACATGCCACGAAGATCTTTCGACGCAACACCATCAAGCTCTGCAATAAGCGCTTTAATACCGTTAATTTCTATCGTTTGGTTAATAAGGTCAGAACCCGCCTGAGCGGCTAATTGCTGTTTTAAAGCGGCGATATCTCGTTCTAACTGCTTGTTCTTACTTAACACTTGCTCAACTTTTTCTACTGAGCTAGCAACATCAGATTTCATAAGACCTGCAATTGAAGATAAAAGCTGTGCTTGCTGATCAATATACGTTAAAGCACCTTCACCAGAAACGGCTTCAATTCTACGTACACCAGCAGCAATACCTGATTCAGAAACAAGCTTAACGAGGCCAATGTCACCCGTTCTATCAACATGAACACCACCACACAACTCTGTTGAAAAACCGCCTAATGTTACTACTCTAACTTCGTCATCATATTTTTCACCAAAAAGTGCCATGGCACCTTTTTCTTTGGCTTCATCAATTTGCATCAACTGTGTATCACGTGCATGGTTTTGACGAATTTCTTGGTTCACTAGACGTTCTATTTCATTTAATTCTGTAGCTGTAACCGCTTCAAAATGAGAGAAGTCAAAACGCAATTTATCTGCATCACACAATGATCCTTTTTGTGTGACATGATCGCCGAGTACTTTTCTCAATGCTGCATGTAAAATATGTGTTGCTGTATGATTTTTAATAATTGACGCACGACGTTCAGTATCAATTTCAGCTTTTACTCTGGCATTTAACTGCATTTGAGTTTTTGCGACACCACGGTGCGCAAAAGCATTACCAACTTTTACTGTATCAGTCACTTCAAAAGCGCCTTGGTCAGTAATAATTAAGCCGCTATCTCCCACTTGACCACCAGATTCAGCATAAAATGGTGTGTTATCTAATATAACTACGCCTGCAGTTCCTGCTTCAAGCACGCTCACACTTCCTTCGTTATCAAACAGTTCAACAACCGTGGCTGAGTATGAATGATTGGTGTAACCTTTAAATGAGGTGTGCTTATCTGATTTTAATTGTTCATTGTAATCTGTACCAAATTGACTCGCTTGTTGTGCTCGTTTTCGTTGCTGCTTCATGGCAACATCAAAACCGTTTTCATCAATTTTCAAGTCACGTTCACGTGCAATATCGGCAGTTAAATCAGCTGGAAAACCGTATGTATCATAGAGTTTAAAAACATCATCACCGCTAATAGTATCGCCATCTAGATCAACTAAAATGTCTTCCAGTAAGGCCATACCTCTATCAAGTGTTTTTTCAAACTGTTCTTCTTCAATTCTTAAAATTTTCTCAATAATATGTTTTTGAGCTACTAGCTCAGGATAAGCGTCACCCATCTGTTCAATTAACGATGGAACCAAACGATAAAAGAAATGTGATTTGGCTTCTAATTTATGCCCGTGTCTTATTGCTCGACGAATAATACGGCGAAGTACATAACCTCTACCGTCACCTGCAGGCATCACACCATCAACAATTAAAAAGCTACATGAACGAATATGATCGGCAATTACACGTAGTGATTTATGTTCAAGATCATTACAGGTTAATAATTTAGCGGTATCTTTAATCAATCCTTGAAAAATATCAATTTCGTAATTGCTATGTACGCCTTGTAAAATTGCAGCAATACGTTCTAAGCCCATACCAGTATCAATTGATGGGTTTGGTAACGGCTCCAAATCACCATTAGCTTGACGATTAAACTGCATGAAAACAATGTTCCAAATTTCTATGAAACGATCGCCATCTTCTTCAGGCGAACCAGGAGGCCCTCCCCAAATGTGTTCACCATGATCATAAAAAATTTCACTACAAGGACCACAAGGCCCTGTATCACCCATTGACCAAAAGTTATCAGACTCATATTTTTTATCAGCAGATTTATCACCAATGCGAATTATTTTATCTTCAGGGACACCAATATTCTTTGACCAAAACTGAAAAGCTTCTTCATCAGTTTCGTATATTGTCACTAACAGTTTTTCTTTGGGTAACCCTAAAATCTCTGTTAAAAATTCCCAAGCATAGCTAATAGCTTCTTCTTTAAAGTAATCACCGAAGCTAAAGTTACCTAGCATTTCAAAGAAGGTATGATGGCGAGCAGTATAACCAACATTTTCTAAGTCATTATGCTTCCCACCAGCTCGGACACAGCGTTGTGAAGACGTTGCTCGAGAGTAACTGCGTTTTTCAGCGCCCAAAAATACATCTTTAAATTGCACCATACCGGCATTGGTAAATAACAATGTGGCGTCATTTCCTGGAACAAGCGAACTACTTGGTACTATTTGATGTTGCTTTGATGCGTAGAAATCTAAGAATGCATTTCTTAAATCGGCACTGGTTTTGATCATGAGAATATCCAAATATTAAAATTAAATCTATTAATACAATTAACTAATTTTTTTGAAAAAGATTAGTTAACGTTCACTATTTTGTTCTCGTTCAACTTTCTTCTTCGTTAAACTTTACTCTTCATTGAGCTTCATTCTTCGTTCAGCACCGTAAAAATTTCATCGGTTGAAAAACCACGGTGTTGCAAAAATCTTATTCGTTTCGCTTTATCTTTTTGTTCAATAATTGGCGTATCACTAAAGCGCTTTTTATAAACAATTTCTACTTGATGATACCAATTAACATCAAGTTCTTGCGCTGCGGCGTTAATATCTGTTGAGCTAACGCCTTTTTGCGCAAGTTCATTTTCAATGAATCGTTTACCGTAGCCTTTATTGACTCTCGTTCGATATACGCTGTCAGCAAATCTGGATTCACTCAAGTAATCATTTTCAACGAGGTAATCAATAACAATCGAAATTTCATCATCTTGAAATTCCCTAAGCCGCAATTTATTTCGTAGCTCTAGCGCTGAATGCTCTCGCCGTGAAAGTAAATCGATACCTTTATGTAAAATCGCTTTATTCAATGTTTTTTATTCTGCTGATGTAATTAATACGCACTTAATAAACAAGGCCGACCAATTTAGTGCAAAACCTCTAACTATTCTACCTGCAACGCAATAAAAAATCATATTTGATGAATAAATTATGATAAGTTTTTACATTAGTGAAAGAATCACGCAAAATATTAGAAAATGATACCCGATAAGCTGTTAACAACAATAGGGAAATGTATGAAGGAACATCTGTACAATTTTATCCGTATAACTTTATTTTTCACTTTAGCAACTGTGCTACAAGCCTGTGGCGGTTCAAGTGACAAATCTCCCAAATATACTATTTCGGCTGATACCACTGTCGTTAACTTTGCCAATGAATTTTTACAAGTTTCTGATGATAGCCATAAAGTGGAAATTACTTTTGAAGGTAACGGCTTATTAGTAGGATTTCCCCCTGATAGCCAACCGGTTTCATGGTTAACATTTAGAACAGAAAATGTCACAGCAAACTCGGCAAGCTTATATATAGATGTTGTTGATGCGGAGCTTATCAATGCAAATTTATATGACACAAAACTTCGTTTATCGACAGGTGATGTGGATAAAGTCGATTTAGTTCATTATGACATCGATGTTTCATTACTTGTTTGGCAATTAATAACGGATAGTGAACAGTTAAGCTTTCGCGGTACTTTAGGTGATGCTGAAATATCGGCACAATCACTTGCTATTACGAGTGAGACAAACCTATGGACAGCTGAATCAGACGCAGATTGGCTTACTTTAGATGTAACTGAAGGCACCGGAGACGGTGTTATTGTTATTACACCAAATATCACTGACCTTGATGCTGCACAGCTTTATCAAGCAAATATCACGTTAACAGAAACGACCACCGGTGATAGTAAACAAATTCCCGTAGAGTTAGGTTTAGATAGACATTACCTTTTCAGTAGTCAATCAACGGTCGCATTAAGCAAACTTGCCAATATTAGTGCAACATCAAAATCTTTAACAATTAACACCAATAATGCAACCGCCATAAACTGGCATGCAACGAGCGATGTTGATTGGTTAAACTTAACCAAAACCAGTAATGCAAATGAATTACTGGTCAGTATAAAAACAGCTGCAAGTTTCACCGAAGCACAAAATAATGCCGTGATCACAATTAATGCCGTTGATGATGATGGCATGGTTGACGAAAGCGTTATCGCTGAAACCATCTCACTTTCATATTATCAATCGGATGCAACCAGTAAAAAAGTTACACTTGAAGAAATAACCGCGAATAATAACGCCTTAATTAACTCTCCAACACTGCCTCATATTTATGTTGGCATAAATAACCAGTTAAGCGTTTATCATCAATACACTGGTGAATTATTAACAACGATAGATGTGTCTCCAGCAGACACTCTATTAGAACAATTAATTATTCACCCTGATGGTAAAATATTATTGGCTAAAGCCGATGAAAC
>JAQWHO010000403.1 GCA_029249355.1 Thalassotalea sp. | reverse complement strand
AATGCCCTAATTGTGGCGGAAATTTTGTCAGCCGACCTATAAGACCTCTTGCCGCATTAAAGAACAAGCCCGCATCAAGAAAACGTGTACTAAAAGAACAAGGCTGCGAAGTATAACGGCCATAACTTTAAGAGCGTAATGCCAAGAAGGTAAGAAGTATTGATGAATAAAGTTAAAGGTTTTACTTTAATTGAATTGGTTGTCGTCATTGTAATATTAGGTATATTGGCTGCTAATGCACTTCCTAAATTTATCAATCTTCAAGACGAAGCCAATAATGCCGTGATGCTCTCTATGAAAGGGGCACTTGAATCAGCTAATAAGTTAATATCTTTAAAAGTTATTTTAAATCCTGATAATTTAAATGGTAATCAAAATCGTTTTACCTTAGACAGCGGTCAAAATATTCGCATTAGAGGAAAGCAAGCAGAGGGGAGATGGAATAATACCTTTATATTTCTTGTCGATTTTAATGACATTGCTCAAGTTTCTTCTAATAATTGCACCGATGAATCCCTTAAATGGTGTGTACGTCATCGTAATGCAAATTGGTTTGTAAACAGAGGCTATTCAACACTTGGTACAGGCCGTGGTTTTGCTATCTTTCCATTAGGAAAAAATGTTAATCAAGATCGTTGTTATATTTATATGTTAAATCAAAATGATAGTGCAATTCCTGCAACCGTTCAGCCAAGTATCTTTGGATCTGACTTTAGCGGATGTTGATTATAACTCTTACTAGTTATTGTGAAACTAATTGATAGTATTAATTAGGCTTTTCTTTTTAGTCATATTATTGGTAATGTTTTTCTACATTTGAAGGTCTGTTTTTGTGTATTGTGTATTGTGGAATGAATAGGAAGAAGTAGTGAATAGAGTTAAAGGTTTTACATTAATAGAACTCGTTGTTGTTATTGTAATTTTGGGGATCCTTACGGCAACTGCTTTACCTAAGTTTATTGATTTACAAAGTGATGCTCATGGTGCTGTAGTTTCTGGCACTGGCGGTGCTTTCAAGTCAGCCATTTCATTAGCGCATACAAAATGGATAGCTGGTGGGCATAATGGCCCTGTTGATAACCTTGACCTTTATGGCACAGGCACTAGTTTAATGGATATGAATTCATCGGGATGGCCTGCACAAAGTTGGTTTCCATTTGAAGCTAACCCTCAACTGAACAATACCAATGACTGTATGTCAGTGTGGAGAGCCGTTCTTGATACTAATTCCCCATCGGTAGCAACTAATACCACAGAAGATTTCCAAGTCACTTACAGTGCCAATACTTGTACCTTTACTTATGTTTTAGAGCCAAGCTATTCTATTTTTTATGACTCATCAAATGGCGAAGTGGTTATTGATGTTACACTTTAAGGTATAATTGAATAAGTAGAACAGGCTACTTATAAAATTAGATTTTGAACTAGACAGTAAATTATATTTTGAACTAGACAGAAAACTAGAGATAAAAAAAACGTTAACCAAGGTTAACGTTTTTTATTAAAACTCGTTTAATAAATACTAGGTCTTACTAACAATATTTATTTAACTTTCATGCCAGGTTGAGCACCCTCTTCAGGATTCATTATCCATAAATCTTTACCACCAGGGCCTGCAGCTAACACCATACCTTCTGACATACCAAAGCGCATTTTACGAGGTGCTAGGTTAGCAACCATTACGGTTAACTTACCTTCTAAGTCTTCTGGTTGATAGGCTGATTTTATGCCAGCAAATACTTGGCGTGTTTCACCATTTTCTTTAGAGTCTAAAGCGAGTTCTAAACGAAGTAACTTGTCAGCGCCTTCAACATGTTCTGCTTTAACAATTTTAGCAATACGTAAATCGATTTTTGCAAAATCATCGAATTGAATTTCTGGTGCGATAGGATCAGCGCCTAGTGGGTCTGCTAATGCAGCTGAGTTATCGGTGACTTTTTCTTTCTTAGCTTTTTTCTTTTTCGGTTTTTCGTCTTTTGCAACTTCACCACCTAAGCTTTCGACTGAAGCGTCGGTCATCGCATTAATTTTATCCATGTCTACGCGTTGAAGTAGGGCTTTAAACTTATTGATTTTATGAGAGGTTAATAAAGTTTTATGTCCTTCCCATAACAATTCATTATTTAAGAAACCTTGAGTCGTTTCAGCTAAAACAGGCAAAACAGGCTTTAAGTAAATCATTAATGTTCTGAATAAGTTAATACCTAATGAGCAAATATCTTGTACCTCTTGCTGCTTGGTATCATCTTTAATTAATTGCCACGGTTCTTTAACAGCAATATATTCATTCACTTTGTCGGCAAGCGCCATTATTTCACGCATGGCTTTACCAAACTCACGATTCTCATAAAGCTCTGCTAAACGATCACCAGCAGAAGTCACTTCATCCGCTAACGCTTGATTGTCAATGGTGGCAGATAACATGCCATCAAAGCGCTTAGTAATAAAACTTGCACAACGAGAAGCGATGTTAACAACTTTACCCACTAGGTCAGAATTTACACGTTGGGCAAAATCTTCAAGATTTAAATCTAAGTCATCAATTCTGTTCGTGAGTTTTGCTGCGTAGTAGTAGCGTAAGTATTCAGGGTTAAGGTGATCTAAATAGGTGCGACCTTTAATGAAAGTACCTTTCGATTTAGACATTTTTGCACCATTTACGGTAACAAAACCATGTGCATAAACTGACGTTGGTTTACGATATCCAGAACCTTCTAGCATTGCAGGCCAGAATAAACTATGGAAGTAGATAATGTCTTTACCGATAAAGTGATAAAGCTCAGCGTCAGAATTTTCTTTCCAATAACTGTCAAAATCGATATTTTCTCTATCACATAAATTTTTAAAACTACCCATGTAACCAATTGGCGCATCTAACCATACGTAGAAAAATTTACCTGGAGCATTCGGTATTTCAAAGCCAAAATATGGCGCATCACGACTGATATCCCATTGTTTTAAACCTGAATCAAACCATTCACTGAGTTTATTGGCCATTTCTTCTTGTAACGAGCCACCTGTTGTCCAGTCTTTCAGCATTTGCTCAAAAGCAGGTAAATCAAAGAAATAATGTTCTGAATCTTTTAAAACAGGTGTTGCACCAGAGACTACCGAGCGAGGGTTAATAACTTCTGTCGGTGAGTAAGTTGCGCCACAGTTGTCGCAGCTATCACCGTTTTCGTCTTCACTCTTACATTTAGGGCAAGTACCTTTAACAAAACGATCAGGTAAAAACATGCCTTTTTCAGGATCATATAACTGTGAAATTGTACGGGTTTTAATATGACCTTTGGCATGAAGCTTATTATAAATTTCTTCAGCAAAAGCTTTGTTTTCATCACTGTGTGTTGAATGATAATTATCAAAACTGATATGAAAATCGTTAAAGTCGCGCATATGTTCATCGCGAATACCGGCAATCATTTCTTCTGGCGTTACACCAAGCTCTTGTGCTTTAAGCATAATTGGCGTGCCATGTGCGTCATCGGCACAAACAAAATACGTTTCATTACCACGCATGCGCTGAAATCTTACCCAAATATCAGTTTGTATATGTTCAAGTAAGTGGCCTAAATGTATCGAGCCATTTGCGTATGGGAGAGCACAGGTAACGAGTATTTTACGTTTCTTTGTCTCTGTTGATGTACTAGGTAGCGAGTTTGATTGCATAGGTGTCTTCAGTTCTTTTCACAAACAAAAAATGTTTACTATTTAAGGTGGTAATTATGGGGGGAATGGTACAGAATTTATCAACAATTTTCATTAAGAATTATCGGCATTTACCCTCTAATATCGATTTATATTCTTAATTTTCTCTAAAATAAGTTTCTACTCTATGTTTTCTAAATTATTTTCGTCGAAATCGGTACCGAAAGAGCAACAAGTACTAATTGAACGTTTTTATCAAAACTATAAAAGCGATATTTTTCTAAATGGTATCGCAACGATTTGCCAGCTCGTAAAATTAGTATTGGTTGATGGGCATATCACCTTAACTTTAAAAGTACCGTTTGCTTGTGATGATGAATTACAAACGTTTGCAGAACTATTATTAGAAGAGCACCAGATCTCAATAATCGTTGATGGCCAGCTTGATGTCATTAAAATTAAAAAACATCAAATTCCAGGCATTAAAAATATCATTGCTATTTCTTCTGGTAAAGGCGGTGTAGGTAAGTCAACGACTACTGTAAACTTAGCTTATGCATTACAAGCACAAGGTGCGCGTGTTGGGATATTAGATGCGGATATTTACGGCCCTTCTATTCCTAAAATGTTGGGTATTGAAAATTCAAAAATATCATCAAATGATGGCAAGTTAATGACGCCTATTGAAGTTAACGACTTATCTGCCATGTCGATAGGCTTTCTGGTTGATAAGGCCGATGCTACTATTTGGCGTGGACCAATGGCGAGTAGGGCGTTTGGACAATTATTAAATGAATGTGCTTGGCAAGATATTGATTACCTATTAATTGATATGCCACCCGGTACAGGGGATATTCAATTAACATTGGCTCAGCAAGTGCCTGTTTCTGCTGCGGTTATTATTACTACACCACAAGATATTGCTTTAGATGACGCCGCAAAAGGTATCGCGATGTTTAAAAAAGTTGATGTACCAGTGCTTGGTGTAATAGAAAACATGAGTTATCACCTGTGTAATAATTGTGGTGAAAAATCTCATTTGTTTGGCTCTGGAGGTGGCGAACGACTTAGCGAAGAGTTTGGTACCCAACTCTTAGGCCAATTACCGTTAGATATTTCTATTTGTCAGCATGCTGATAAAGGTAAATCAGCACTGCTTGAAAATAGCGCTGGTGATATTGCTATACAATACCGTAGAATAGCCGCGAAAGTAGCTGCTGATTTATTTTACCAGTTTGATGTACGTAGTCCTCAAACGAGTGAAATACTCTTTACGCAAATCGATTAAGCATTTTTGATTAAGCCATTGTGGATAAATAATGACTGATTAAGAATCACTGATTTAGAATGATTAATTCCACACTAATATAGAAACTATAAGCGAAATACCGCAATGAGACTTTGTGATAAAGACATAGAAACGTTACTTGAACAAGAACGTATTATTATTACGCCTAAACCTGACGAATCAATGATCTCGGGAGTGAGTGTTGATATTAGGCTTGGTCATGAATTTCGTGTTTTTCAGGATCATACCGCCCCTTATATCGATTTAAGTGGCCCTAAAGAAGAAATGCAAAAAGCGATGAACTCAGTAATGAGTGATGAAATTGTTATTGCTGATGGCGAAGCCTTTTTTCTACATCCTGGTGAATTGGCGCTAGCTGTTACTTATGAATCGGTTACTTTGCCAGATGATATTGTCGGCTGGTTAGATGGCCGTTCTTCATTAGCGCGCTTAGGTTTGATGGTACATGTTACGGCTCATCGTATTGATCCCGGTTGGTCTGGGCAAATAGTATTGGAATTCTACAATAGCGGTAAATTACCATTAGCACTTAGGCCAAAAATGAAAATTGCTGCCTTAAATTTTGAAACAATGTCTGGTAGTGCGTCAAGACCATACAATAAAAGAGTCGACGCAAAATATAAAGGCCAAATGGGCGCAGTTGCAAGTAGAATTAGCGAAGATGATACATCGAAGTAATTTTAAATAAGCTTAATAAAAACGCCGCATATTGTGGCGTTTTTTGTTTTAGAGCCGCATAAATTCTATTGAGTAAAAAATATATTTTACAGATTAAGAGTTAACTAGTTTTGAAATATTATCAGGCATTTCATGCCCAAGTGGAATAGAAGTTTCAGGAATGTTAGCAACGCACTGTTCTAATGCGTTTATCAGTTTTTTTCGATCATGATAATGTTCAACATTGTGGTTAGCGAGATCGCAATTTAATACGGGTAATATTTCAGAGGTAACATCATTACCGTGGGCAATAACGCTATCAATTGGTAAGCAGCCAATGTTTTCTTTAATCCACAATAGCTTTTCGTCTAAAGTTAATTGAGATGAAGGACTTTGTTCGGCAACAATATTTTCAATAAAGACACAATGAGCTTTACTTTTTTTAATACCATTGACGATATCTCGAACTAGCAAAGGAGGAACAACGCTGGTTAGAAAGCTCCCTGGTCCTAGAATAATTAAATCAGCATTTGCTAACGCTTCATTACAATGTGAGAGAGTTTTGACTAAAGGCGCTAACATAAGGTTTTTAGGCATAACTGGCATTTCATCAACTGATAGTTCACCGACTCGGCAGCGACCTTCTGGGTAAAAAGCCATTAAGTCTGTTGGTGTTTCAGACATAGGTAATACAGGGGTTTTAACTCTCAATAAGCGTCGAACTAGTTTAATAGAATCTAAAGGGCGGGATTGAATTTGGCCTAATGCAAATAAAATAAGGTTTCCGAGATTATGCCCTCCTAATTCATCGCCTCCATCAAAGCGAAAATCAAATAATTGACTGCCGATTGAATCTTTGTCTACTAATTGGGTTAAGCAATTACGTAGATCTCCCCAAGCAATGGTGCTACTGCGTTTTCTTAATCTTCCTGTAGAACCGCCATTATCTGTTGTTGTAACAATACCAGTGAGTTGTTT
>JAQWHO010000402.1 GCA_029249355.1 Thalassotalea sp. | reverse complement strand
CCATGATACGGGCAACATCCCTGTTCTATATGTTGCATAAATTCATCATTAAAGTACTTTAAAGCGCTCTTTAACGGTTCAACCGCACCAGGTGCTAAAGCACAATGAGTTTTCCCTATCCACATGAAATCACACAACTTTAGCAGAGAATCAATATCATCAATTGTGCCTTCCCCTTGCTCTATGCGAGTTAATATTTCAACTGCCCAAGGCGTTCCATCTCGACATGGTGTACACCAACCACAGGATTCTTGAGCGAAAAACTTGATAAGGTTTAACACCATAGCAACGGGGCAGTTTTTGTCGTCTAAAACAATTAACCCGCCCGTGCCTAATCGACTACCCGCTTTAGCGATTGAGTCATAATCCATTGGCGTATCTAAATGTTCAGGTAAAAGAAAATCTGTCGAGGCACCGCCAGGTAATAACCCTTTAAGTTTTAAACCGTCTTGCATGCCGCCCGCATACTTATTAAGCACTTCACCAATCGTTGCTCCCATAGGAAGTTCCCATAAACCCGGTGTTTTTACTCGACCACAAGCGCCATATATTTTAGTTCCAGCGTCGCTATTAGGTGCGACGTTAATAAACCAATCGGGGCCATTTTTTAAAATATGAGGAAGATTACTTAAAGTTTCGACATTATTAACAATGGTAGGTTTACCGAACAAACCGGCAACTTGAGGAAAAGGTGGTTTGGCGCGCGGGTTAGCTCTTTTACCTTCTAAAGCATTAATTAATGCTGTTTCCTCACCGCAAATATAACGACCTGCACTGGTGTGCAAATATAAATCTAAGTGGAAATCACTGCCTTGAATATTTTCACCTAGCCAATTAGCTTGATAGGCTTCTTTAAGCGCTTGTTCAATTCGAGCAGCAGCTAAATGATATTCTCCGCGTAAAAATATGTATGCTTTGTTTGCACCTATCGTGTAAGCCGCAATAATCATAGATTCAATTAATTGATGAGGAACCCCTTCTAGTAATAATCGATCTTTAAAAGTACCGGGTTCCATTTCATCTGCATTGCAGACTAAATATTTATTGTCTGTGCTACGCTCATCACTTTCATCGTAATTAGGTACAAAACTCCACTTCATACCTGTTGGGAACCCTGCGCCACCCCTACCTTTTAATTCAGACTTTTTAACGATGTCTAATACTTGTTCGGGGCTATATTCTTTTAACGCTTTTTCTGCACCTAAATAGCCACCTTGTTCATAATACTGCTGTAAATTAAGCGGTATTTTTAAATTAACTAAATGAGTAAGGGGATGACTTAACGCGTTCATTGCTCAATCTCCACTTGCTCGCTTTGTGATTGACTTTGAAGTTCGCTTTGTAAAGAAGATAGAATTTCAACCGCTTTTTCTGGTGTTAAGTGCTCATAATGATTTTTTCCTATCATCATAACCGGCGCTTTATCACACCCACCTAAGCAGACATTTGAAAGTAAAGTAAAACAATTGTCTTGGGTTGTTTCTCCATAACCAATATTAAGATGTTGCTGAATCGCCTTAAGCACTTGTTGGTAACCTGAAAGATGACAGCTGACACTGTCACAAATATGAATCACATATTTTCCAACAGGTTGGCGATAAATAAGGTTATAGAATGTTGCCACACCTTCTAATTCTGCTGATGACATATTTAAATAGGCAGCAATTACGTGTAATGAATCGTCACTAATCCAACCACGATATGACTGCACAACTTTTAGTGCTTCAATACCTGCTGCTTCACGAGTTTCCATGATGCTAATCTCATGATCAATTTCAGCCAATTCCTGTGAGGTTAAATAATCGGTTGGATATGCTGTAACGGTTTTAATTATTTCCATCGTATTCCCCCTCTATCTATCAACGTCAGCCATGACATAATCAACACTGCCAAGTGTCGCAATTAAATCGGCAACCATTTGGCCTTTACAAATTAACGGCAACATTTGTAAATGAGCAAAACTTGGCGTGCGAATACGTGTTCGATAACTCATTGTTGAACCGTCACTGATCAAGTGATAAGCCATTATTCCCTTTGTCGCTTCAACACTCATTGAAACTTCACCTGCAGGGATAGTGGGACCCCATGAAACATTAACAAAATGTGGGATCAAGCTATCAATATCTTTCATCGTGTTATCTTTATTTGGCGGAGTCGTTTGTGGATGTTCTGCTTTGTAAGGCCCCTCAGGCATATTATTTAAACATTGTTCAATAATACGAATACTTTGACGCATTTCTTCAACTCGAACTCGGCAACGATCATAACAATCACCTTTGTGACCAAGCGGTACTTCAAAGTCAAATTGATCATAACCGCTGTATGGTCTTTGCTTACGAAGATCCCATGAAAAACCTGTTGCACGTAAACCAGGTCCAGTTACTCCCCACTCAATAGCCTCTTTCGTAGAATAGGCACCAACATCAACGGTTCTTTTTTTCAGTAAACTATTTTGCATGACCATTTTTTCATATTCATCTAAACGCTTTGGTAAATAATTGACGTATTCTCGAACTAAAGTATCCCAACCTTTTGGTAAATCGGAAGCAATGCCACCAATACGAAACCAGCTAGGATGCATTCTAGCGCCGGTAAAAGCTTCGATAATGCCAAAGAGTTTTTCTCGGTCGATAAACATGTAAAAAATCGGCGATAGTGCGCCTATATCTTGAGCAAAAGTGCCATAGAAAAGTAAGTGAGAAAGGATCCTAAACATTTCAGAAGTCATAATGCGGATCATTTTCGCTCGCTCTGGTACTTCAATGCCGGCAAGTTTTTCAACCGCCATCACATAAGGAAAGTTATTCATGACCCCACCGAGATAATCTATTCGGTCAGTATAGGGAATATAACTATGCCAAGACTGGCGCTCCCCCATTTTTTCAGCGCCGCGATGGTGATAACCAATATCTGGAACACAGTCGACTATTTCTTCGCCATCCATTTGTAAAACAATTCTAAAGGCCCCATGAACACTGGGATGATTTGGACCAAGATTTAAAAACATAAAATCATTGTCTTGGCTTTGTCGTTTCATCCCCCACGCTTCAGGGTTAAATTGCAATGCTTGCTGCTCTTCATCTTGTTTATGTGGCGGTAATATAAAAGGGTCCATTTCTGTGGCCCGTGCAGGATGTGTTTTTAATAAAGGATGTCCTTGCCAAGTATCTGGCATTAAAATACGTGTTAAATGAGGATGACCATCAAAAACAATACCAAACATGTCCCAAACTTCACGCTCATGCCAATTAGCATTTGGCCAAAATGAATAAACACTCGCGAGTTTTTTATCATCATTTAAAAGTGAAACCTTTATACGAATATCTTGATTTCGTTGGTAAGAACGTAAGTGATAATTAACGGTAAAATCGCCAAAAATTGACGACTTATGCTGCCTTTCAGTTTCATCAATCGCACTAATATCAAAACACATATCAAACGGCTGAGATAAATCATGTCTTAGTACTTGCATCAACTGAGTTAATTGGTTTTTATCAAGCCAAAAAGTGTCTATTCCATCAACAATATTCTCAATGGCTGTCACTGGCGTTAACGATAAATGACTCGCTATCGCTATTATTTCATCACTAATGGGTAAGCTATTAACAGGTTGCCAGTCTTTGCTGGCTTTTAAATCAATTTTAGCCATTAAATAGAATCCGGTTCATCAAGATTAGTCACATTCATTCGGTGCTCATGTTTTATATCTCTCAAGGACGGCTTAGCAATTTGAGAAACAGACTGTTCACCAACAACCCAACTCAAAGGTCTTGGTTGATGAGCAATGGAGTTTTGCAATAAAAGTAATGCTTCTAGTAAGGCTTCAGGTCTTGGCGGACAGCCCGGCACATAAACATCAACAGGAATAAATTTATCAACGCCTTGCACTACGCTATAAATGTCGTACATACCACCAGAGTTGGCACATGATCCCATTGATATGATCCAGCGGGGTTCTAATAATTGTTCATATAAATGCTGTATAACCGGCGCCATCTTTCTAAAACAAGTGCCTGATATCACCATCAAATCAGCTTGTCTTGGCGTTGCTCGAATTACCTCAGCACCAAAACGGGCAATATCATGTCGAGAAGTAAAACTTGTCGCCATTTCGACATAGCAACAGCTCAAACCAAAGTTAAACGGCCATACTGAATTTTTTCGTCCCCAATTCACCATATCATCAAGCTTTGCCATAAAAACATTTCTTTTCAGCTCTTCTTCCGACACTTTTTGAGCTTGTCCCATCGCCTCATCTAACTTAGCTTTTGTCAGAGACCACTCCATTAGACACCTCTCGAATTGTTAGTAAATGTTTGTGAAGATTGGTTTTGCGTTAATACTGGGGAATTTAATTGAGATTGCCGATAAGGTAGATGACGTTTTTTCAACGATAAACCACCTATTCGCCAAATATAAATAAGCGCAACGAGTAAAACGGTAATGAAGATGCTTGCTTCGATAAAGCCCATCCAGCCAACATCTTCAAAAGCAATAACCCAAGCAAATAAATAAATTGTTTCTAAATCGAAAATAACAAAGAATATTGCGTAGAGAAAAAAGTGACTGGTAAAACGGGTTTTATTATCTGACACTGAAATAATGCCGGATTCATAAGGCGTATTTTTAGCGCGGCTTTTAGTTTTGGGTCCCATAAAATGAGACAACAACATCATAAAAACTAACATTGCCGCTAGTATTAAAAAATATGCAGCAATAGGCCATAACTGATCTATTTGATTGGATTTATCCACGACGCCCTCACAACTGACAGCATTAAATACTGACAAAAACGATAGACAACTGACTTACCGTACTCAAAACAAGTAATATGAACTGCTTAGCTCAGTGTTTACATTGAGTATTCGTTTGTTTTTTAATCACTTCAATTTAATCATAAACCAAAGTAAAGAAAATGCAAAATATCTTTTAAATTCAATAACCTTAGATGTTAATGACATGAAATAAACGAGGCGTCAGAGCAAAGGTGACGTCGATTGAATGGGCAAAAAAGCATGCCATGAATGATTAGAGCCTTAAACTGTTCAACTGTAAGTCGTAATAGCGCATTACTCAATAAATAGGCAGTTCAGGTAATAGTTTATTTTTTGATTTTTATTTTTGTTTTATAAACGATCCTTCTATACAGATGATTAATGCATATTAAATTCAAAAATAAGCATTAACCCAATATAACGATAAATTTATATTTTGATCATAGTATAGAAAGAAAAACTTTATTTGCTTAATTTATAAGCAAATAAAGTTGAAATAAATTTTATTTCGTGAGTTGTTTACATATAAATTAGTTAGTCTTCACCGCCATCCAGTAATTCTGATAAATGAGATAACTTGTTTAATACAAGCGCGTGAATCGATTTACGAGGATATCGTTTTACGCTATTCATAGTGCCGGCGCTATGCCCCATTAATATTTCAAGAGATTGATCGACATTATCAACAGCATAAATATGAAAATCATCATTTTTAACGGCATTAATCACTTCATCACATAACATTAGGTTGATGACATTGGTTTTAGGAATAATTACTCCCTGTTCACCGGTCAGCCCTTTATCTTTACATAAGCGATAAAAGCCCTCTATTTTTTCATTAACGCCACCAATAGATTGCACTTCTCCGTGTTGATTCATTGAACCCGTAATAGCAATACTTTGATCAATCGGTAAATGTGAAATAGCGGAGACTAGTGCACAAAGTTCGGCCATAGAGGCACTATCTCCGTCGATATGGCCATAAGACTGCTCAATTGCAATATTCGCAGAGATAGCAACTGGAAGATTTTGGCCGTATTTATGGCCAATGTAGCCAGATAACAACAACACACCTTTTAAGTGAATAGATTTTCCTAAATCTACTTCTCGTTCAATATCGGTTATACCGTGACTACCTGCGTAAACCGTAGCAGTAATTCGCGCTGGTGTACCAAATACACTATCACCAATTTCAAGAACCGTTAATCCGTTTACCTTGCCTATTTGTTTACCTTGCGTGCTAATCAGCACTTGCTCTTCTTTTATTTCAGAAAGCCACGCTTCACTGATACGCCCAGTTCTTCTTTGCTGTGCGTTTAATGCTTGCACAACAAATTCTGGTGTTAATAATGGTTGTTCAGTTTGTTTTTTCCAAAAGTAAACTGACTCATCTAATAAGTCATTTATCTGCACAATATTGGATGAAATTTTGTGTTGATGCTCTGCTCGTCTCAACGCATATTTTACTAACTCTTTGATTGCAGCATTAGAAACGTCAGGATAATCATGCTTTTCAGCACGCTGTCTGATCAACTGAGCATATTCAATTAGGTTTTGCTCGTTATTATCTAAATAACGATCGAAATCTGCCAACACCCTAAAAAGCTCAGTAAATTCTTGATCATAATCTTGCAGCATGTAATAAATTTCAGGATCGCCTAAAAGGATCACTTTCACTTTCAATGGGATT
Organism: Thalassotalea sp.; assembly: GCA_029249355.1. Classification (GTDB taxonomy): domain Bacteria; phylum Pseudomonadota; class Gammaproteobacteria; order Enterobacterales; family Alteromonadaceae; genus Thalassotalea_H. The sequence continues at coordinate 16,559 of JAQWHO010000402.1, read as the reverse complement.
TTTTCAGGCTGTAAGCTAAATGCACCCGGCTGAGAAAATTCTGAATAAGGGTTTTCAATAGTTATTTCTTGAGTTTTAAGTGCTAATTTTAATTTTGACCACACCAACGGTTGATTCAATAACTTTTCAGCTTCAAGTAATAAGTATCCTCCATTAGCTTTATGTAACGCACCAGGTCTAATTAATCGATAACTGGTATAAGAACTCCCTTGAAAACTAGCAAAATCAACATGACCAAATAAATTTTGAAAGGTAGGGTTTTGTTCATAAACAACCGGGGCACCTTCTTCAGGTAAGCGTGCAACAAGTAAATTCGGTAAAAAACGTTCCTGCATTAATTTTCGTGAATCTTTATCGTTTTGAGTTTCGTTGCCTTCATCCACCAAGATTTCTAACACCGCATCAACAACATGTGCTTTTACTTTTGAAAGATACTTAAGCACACCAATATTGCTGGCAAATTCATGTTCGAGTTCTTTTAAAAAAGGTCGAATGCTCTGTTCAGCGGTTTCATGTTTAAGCTTGCGCATTTTGTCAGATGAAATACGTTTCCATAAAGGTAATTCAATCAGTTGTTCTGACAGTAAATTTTCTAATTTTTCTAATAAAACATAAAAATCATTACGCTTTTTTTCATCTAAGTTAGCAAATTCTTTATCGTCTAAAGGTTTACCATCTACTAATAAAGAAAATCCTATTTCACCATTTTCTTCGAATAAATAACATTGTTTTTTAAAGCATTATCTTCAACTTTAGAAATGGCTTCATCGTATTTTTGATTAAACTCACGATCAATCGCCGCTTTTTGTCGCTGATAGCCAGGGTTATCAAATATTTCCGGAAATAAATCTAATAACTCGTCAATAAATTTGTTGATGCGTGTAAGTAACTGCTTACCATCACCAGCGCTTACATATAAATTATATGGCGCATGAACATCATCAAAATTATTAATGTAGCACCATTCAGAAGGCGTCGGTTCTTCACTTGCTTTCGCATGTAACATTTGTTTAATTAAAGTTTGACGTCCCGTCCCATGTTCTCCCATGGCATAAACATTAAAGCCGCGTGTTTCCATGGATAAACCAAAATCTAAGGCTTCTTTAGCGCGATGATGCCCAAGAAATATATCTGAGCCATTGTTCTGCTCTTCAGGCAATGAAAACGTATCTTCACTTAAATCTGCCGTTAATTGTTCGGAAGTTAAACGCCACTGTTTTGAATGTTGGGTCATGAAAGAATCACCGTGAGAACCTAAAGAGTTTTAAGCAGAAAAATTATTTAATCATGATTGTACTCGTTAACTGCGTTAATTGGAAAAAGATCTTAAGCGATTCAAACAATTATGGAGTTAAGCTTCTACGGGTAAAATGACTATAACCACAATGTAAGCAATCGTTAACCGTCGAAAAACGTGTGACTTGTTGAATTTTAAGGCACTGTTTACATTCAAGTACCCCAAAACCGATTACATCATTTGTTTGATAATCTCCGTCATGTTGAAAGTCTTCACAAAGTTCAGCCCATTCCACTTGAGATTTATCGGTAATATTAGCCATTACCGCCCAAAAAGACTCTTTCATTAAACCTAAGTAAATGGAATGCTTAGCTTGCTCTTGATTTTGCTGATAAAACTCATGTAAATCATATTTAAAATTATCAATAAACTGTATGATTTTCTCTTCGGGTATTTCTTCTGCTGCTTTAATCAAAACCTTGGCATGTTCAATTAATTCAACCGCCTGAGTTACTTCATGTTTTTTAACATCGGTTAACCATTGCGCCAAATTTTGATAAAAATCAGCGAGCATATTTTTATCTGACATAGCTATTACCTTTAACGTCTCTCCTTTTAATTTATAGCTTAAATTTTTAACTAACACCTAATATCACCGAGGATAAGAAATAAAACATCCAAATATGATTGATAATTAGTCAATATCACTGATTAAACTTGTCGACTATAGGGGTGTTCATGTATTCTATGGCGATTATTTTACTTGCCAAAATTCCTGACTTTTTTACATAAAAATTCAAGAATGGCCTCACATCAATTTTTGAGAAAATCGTTAATGGAATCCATTTACAATCCCCAAGCAATCGAAGCTGAAGTACAATCTTTTTGGACGACGAACAAAACGTTTAACGCCGAAGAACAGCCAGGAAAAGAAAAGTTTTATTGTCTCTCTATGTTCCCTTATCCAAGTGGTAAATTACATATGGGACACGTGAGAAACTATAGCTTGGGTGATGTAATTTCTCGTTACCAACGTATGCAAGGCAAAAATGTCATGCAACCTATGGGCTGGGATTCTTTTGGTTTACCTGCGGAAAATGCGGCAATTAAAAATAATTCAGCACCCGCAAAATGGACTTATCAAAATATTGATTACATGAAAAATCAGTTGAAATCATTAGGTTTTGGTTATGACTGGGATCGTGAATTAGCAACATGTAAAAAAGATTATTACCAATGGGAACAATGGTTTTTCACTCAACTTTTCGAAAAAGGTTTAGTTTACAAGAAAAATGCCACGGTAAACTGGGATCCTGTTGATCAAACGGTTTTAGCTAACGAACAAGTCATTGATGGTCGAGGCTGGCGTTCAGGCGCAATTGTTGAGCGTAAAGAAATTCCTCAATGGTTTATTAAAATCACCGATTATGCTGAAGAATTATTAAATGATTTAGACCAACTTGAAGGCTGGCCTGAACAAGTTAAAACCATGCAAAAAAATTGGATTGGCCGCTCTGAAGGTGTCGAAATGACCTTTCAAGTGGCTGACTCTGAAGAAAGTTTTGATATTTACACGACACGTCCAGACACGTTAATGGGTGTTACTTATGTTGCACTAGCTGCACAACACCCTCTTGCTTTAGCGGCCGCGAAAAATAATCCAGCATTGGCTGATTTTATTAAAGAATGTAAAACCAACAAAGCCACTGAAGCCGATATGGCAACCATGGAGAAAAAAGGTGTTGATACTGGATTAAAAGCAATTCACCCATTAAGCGGCGAATTAGTACCAGTATGGGCCGCTAATTTTGTTTTAATGGATTACGGTTCAGGTGCGGTTATGTCAGTACCGGGGCATGATCAGCGTGATTATGAATTTGCTATTAAGTATGGCTTAGAAATCAAGCAAGTTATTGAAGGCGCTGAGGGCGATGACGTAGCTAAAGCGGCCATTACCGAAAAAGGTAAATTAATCAATTCTGGAGAATTTGATGGTTTAAACTTTAAAAAAGCATTTAAATCTGTCGCTTATAAGTTATCTACCGAAAATAAAGGTCAAATAAAAGTTAATTATCGTTTACGTGACTGGGGTGTTTCTCGACAGCGTTATTGGGGTACACCCATTCCGATGATCAATTTAGCGAATGGCGAGTCAGTGCCAGTTCCTGCTGATCAACTTCCGGTAGAACTGCCTGAAGATGTAGTAATGAATGGTGTAACATCGCCAATCAAAGATGATCCACAATGGGCGAAAACAACCTATAACGGTGAAGAAGCATTTCGCGAAACCGATACTTTTGACACTTTTATGGAGTCATCTTGGTATTACGCTCGCTATTGTTCGCCAAGTGATGACAAGCAAATGCTTGATCCAGAAAAAGCAAACTATTGGTTGCCTGTAGATCAATATGTTGGTGGTATTGAACATGCAATTTTGCATTTACTTTATGCACGATTCTTTCACAAATTATTACGTGATTTTGGTTTAGTAAATAGTGATGAACCTTTCAATAGCTTATTATGTCAAGGCATGGTATTAGCAGATACTTATTATCGTGAAGCTGAAAACGGTGCTCAAGATTGGATTGCGCCAACAGATGTAGAAGTTGAACGTAATGAAAAAGGCCAAGTTACTTCGGCGATCAGTAAATTAGATGGGCAACCTGTTATTTCAGCAGGTATGAGTAAAATGTCTAAATCTAAAAATAATGGTATTGACCCACAAGAAGTCATCAATTTGTACGGCGCTGATACTGTACGTTTATTTATTATGTTTACTTCACCACCAGAGCAAACTTTAGAGTGGTCTGATTCAGGTGTTGAAGGCGCACATCGATTTATCAAACGTGTTTGGAAATTAGTGCATGATTTTACACTTAACCAAGAAAAGGGTGAAACTCCTGTTTCAGTTGAAGGTTTAACATTAAATAGTACGCAAAAAACATTGCGTCGCGAATTACATAAAACTATCAATAAAGTCAGTGATGATATTGGTCGAAGAAACACCTTCAATACTGCAATTGCGGCAATAATGGAATTAATGAACCATTTATCAAAAGCGAGTATTGAATCAACAGAAGATCGCGCGGTTATGCACGAAGCCATTCAAGCGTTAATTTTAATGCTTACGCCAATTGTTCCTCACGTTTGTCACCACTTATGGCAAGTTGTTGGTGATGGTAATACCGTTGAAAATACGCCGTGGCCACAAGTGGATGAATCTGCATTAATTGAAGATGAAAAACTTATCATTGTACAAGTGAACGGTAAAGTTCGCGCAAAACTTACCGTTGCGGCTGATGCAAGTAAAGAGCAAGTTGAAGCACTTGGTCTTGAAGAAGATACCGTAGCGAAATTTATTGATGGCAAAACTATACGTAAAGTCATTTATGTACCGGGTAAACTATTGAATATAGTGGCGAACTAATCAATTTCTATTTCGATAAGAGAAATGATATTAAAAATGAGTAAAGTAAATAACACCAAAGCAAAAGTTATGTTATCGCTTTTAAATTTTGCTAACGATAAATTGACTGCTATGAAAAAGCTTTACCGCTTTATATTGCCTGTAGTTTTAACCCTTTTAGTAACAAGTTGTGGTTTTCAATTACGTGGTGATTATTTACTTGCCCCTGAATTACAAACGTTATACCTAAGCTCTGTAGATAAGCATGGCGAGCTAACCCGTTTAACTCGCCAGCACCTAGTGCGGAACCAAATAACACTCGCTGATAAATTTTCTCAGCAAACACCAGAGTTACACATTTTAAAAGATGAACTTGACCGTCGAACACTATCAGTATTCCCTAATGGTCAAGTTGCAGAATATGAACTTATTTATACCGTGAAGTACCAATTACGCTTCGCGAATGAAGAAATTCAATCATTCAAATTTGAAATTAATCGTGATTACCAAGATGATCCAGATATTGCACTGGCTAAAAGCCGTGAATTGTCATTAATGTTACGAGAGATGCGTCAAGAAGCTGCCGATAAAATATTAAGAAATATGGCAACGATTCAACGTTAAATTAAACAGTATTTCGCTTATTTTTTTGCTTACGTTTAATTTTTTGCTTTTTTATAGTTGAGCTTTAAAGGTAATTACGATGAGAATTTATCATAACCAATTAGCCAATACCCTCAATCAAGGGTTTAAACCGGTGTGGTTAATTTTTGGTGATGAACCTTGGCAAAAAAATGACAGCCTCAATACGATTAAAAATCACTATAAACAACAAGGCTTTGATGAGTTAATTCGTTTCAGCGTTGATGACAAATTTGATTGGTCGCTATTGCTACAAGAATATCAAGCAATGAGTTTATTTTCGAGCCAACGCATTATCGAGCTTGAATTAATGACCAATAAAATTGGCGATAAAGGCAGTAAAGCGCTCGCACACATCAGTGAACAATTACACCAAGATGTACTGCTTATTCTTCATGGCGAAAAAATGGATGCTGCGGGACAAAAGCGAAAATGGTTTAAGTCGTTAGAAACAAATGGCTGTTTTTTGCCTTTATATGATATTGAAGGAAAGCAATTAAATCAGTGGATTCAACGTCAAGCAAGACATAACAATCTTAATGTATTACCTGATGTATTTTTAATGCTCGCAGAATTGTTTGAAGGTAATCTAAATGCCCTAGAGCAAGAACTACAAAAACTGTCTATTTTGTTTGGTCAGCAATTAATTACCGCTGATGACGCTGAAAAACTCCTTATCAAACAAGCAAAATTTAACCCCTTTCAACTCATTGATGCAATGTTAATTGGCGATATTAATAAATGTATTGCCATGTTAGATCAGCTTCAACAAGATGGCACAGCAATCAATCAACTCATTTGGTTTATTCATAAAGAAATCAAACAGTTAGTTATTATGCAAGAAAAGTTAGCTCAAGGAGATTCGTTCGCAAATTTATGTAAAGAATTTCGCATTTGGGATAAAAGAAAACCTTTATACCAACAAGCAATGAATCATATAAATTCAACTAATTTAGCATATGCTCAAGCCAGATTGGCAGATGTTGATACCCTCAGTAAAACCAACAGCGAATTTAATCCCTTTGTTTTACTCGCAGACGTTTTAGTATGCTTATACCATGGTGAAACAATGAAGCATTTTTCGTTAAACTATGAATATGCCTAGCAATCAGCAAAATATAAAGCAACGCAAAGGATCATTGGAAAAACCACTAGAGAAAACCTTTCAGCGTATTGGTGTGTTAGGCGGTACTTTTGACCCTATTCATTTTGGCCATATTACCCCCGCACTAGACAACGCCAAATGGTTATCACTCGATCAACTTTACCTTTTACCTACGCATATTCCGCCCCATAAAGAGCAAACGGCGGCCAGTGCAACACATCGACATGCTATGGTTGAATTAGTCTGTCAGCAATTCCCTATATTTCAAGTTGATACACGCGAATTATTAAAAAACTCACCTTCATACACTGTTGAAAGCGTTAAAGATATTAGTGAGCAATACCAAAACTCTCAAATATTTTTTATCATTGGTATGGACTCATTATTAACACTAACGAGTTGGTTTAGATGGGAAGAGATACTGAAATATTGTCATTTAGTGGTTAATACGCGTCCCGAATACAACTTAAAAAAACTTCCTCAAGCGTGTCACGAATCTTTATCTCAATATTTTATTGACGATATTAACGTATTAAATAACATTAAATCGGGCAACATTATCTTTCATCAACACGCCTATCTAGATATTTCTTCCACCAATATTCGCCAAGAACTTAAAGCGAATATCTATGATGAAAACAAGCTAACACCTGAGGTTATAAAATACATAAAACAGCATCAATTATATAAGTAAGCATCACAACAGAATAAAAATATATTCAACACTCCCCTTTTAAGCGTAAAAATACGGCTACACTATTAACCTAACATTAGAATAGTGATATTATTGTTCTATATTCACCCATAAAATGATGAAGAGAATTCACTTTGCAAATTGAAGCATTTACCGCTTTTGTTATTGAAAAAATAGAAGACATGAAAGGACGTGACATTATCACGTTAAATATCGCCGAGAAATCTGACTTTGCTGACGTTATGATCGTTGCATCAGGCAACTCAAATCGCCATGTAAAATCAATCGCACAATCACTTACGGCTGAATGTCGTTCTGCCGGCACTGAACCTTTAGGTGTTGAAGGAAATGATGTGGGTGAATGGGCATTAGTAGATTTAGGGGATATCGTTGTTCATATTATGACTGACGCAACTCGTGATACTTATCAACTAGAACAATTGTGGGAATAACTTAAAGCACATGCGTTTAACCCTGTATGCTGTAGGCAATAAAATGCCTGCATGGGTCACCCAAGGCTTCAACGAATATAGTCGTCGCTTTCCTAGAGATATGTCTTTTCATTTAGTTGAAATTACGCCAGGAAAAAGAGGAAAAAACGCTGATATAGCCCGCATCTTAGAAAAAGAAGGTGAACAAATGCTCGCTGCCATCCCAAAAGGCAACCGAATTGTCACCCTAGAAGTTGAAGGTAAACCTTGGACAACTCCTCAGTTAGCGAAACAATTAGAGAGCTGGCAACTAGATAGTCGCGATGTCGCGTTATTAGTTGGTGGCCCTGAAGGTTTAGCACCTGCATGTATTAAAGCATCAGAGCAAAAATGGTCACTTTCGCCATTGACACTTCCTCATCCAATGGTGAGAATCGTGCTAGCAGAAAGCTTGTATCGTGCTTGGAGTATTAACAATAATCACCCTTATCATCGAGAATAATGATGCCTAGCGCAAAACGTGTCGTTATTCGAAATCATAGCGCTGAAGCTAACTTATTTGCTCGTCGAGCTTTTATTACCTTATTAGGTGTTATCGTCATTCTCCTTGTCTTGTTCAATAATATTTATGAACTTGAAATTAGCTCTTATGAAAAATATCAAACACGCTCTAACTCTAATCGTATAAAGCTTTTACCTGTAGCGCCAAACAGAGGTCTCATTTATGATCGTAATGGCGTGTTGCTTGCCGAAAACAAGCCGATTTACAGCCTTGAAGTTATTCCAGAACAGGTTGAAGATCTTGAAGCAGCCATTAAAAGCGTTAGTGAACTTTTAGAAATTCCTCAAGAAAAACAAACTAAATTATTTGAATCGTTGAGGAGCAAACGTCGATTTAAACCATTAGAGTTAATCTCGAGACTGAGCGATCAACAAGTAGCGCTATTTTCTGTTAATCAACATAAATTTCCCGGCTTATTTATTGATGCACGTCTGAAGCGTTATTACCCGTTTGCTGATCTAACCACTCACTCTTTAGGCTATGTTGCTCGTATCAACCGCAGAGATGAAATTAAATTAGAAGAACAAGGTAAAGAAGAAAACTATGCTGCCACGCGCAACATTGGCAAACTAGGTTTAGAAAGGTTTTATCAAGACATTCTTCATGGCACTATTGGTCACCAAGAAGTAGAAATAAATAACCAAGGTCGCATCATTCGCACGTTAAACTTTACCCCTCCGGTACCGGGAAAAGATTTAACGTTAACCCTTGATATAGAATTACAAATGATCGCAAAGCGAGCCTTATCAGGGAAACGCGGCGCAATTGTAGCCATAGATCCTCGTGATGGTGGCGTATTAGCCATGTATTCAAATCCTAGCTATAACGGCAACTTATTTGTTCATGGTATTAGTAGTAAAAATTACAAAAAATTACTCAGCTCCCACGATCGCCCTCTGGTTAATCGAACAGTTCAAGGCTATCCACCTGCTTCAACAATAAAACCTTTACTGGCATTAACGGGATTAGAAGAAGAGGTTATTACCCCTGAAAAAGAAATTTACGATCCTGGCTTTTATCAATTACCCGGTATTGAAACCAAGCGAAGAGATTGGAAAAAATGGGGTCACGGTAAAGTTAATTTATCTAAATCATTAGAGCAATCATGTAATGTTTATTACTATGATTTATCGTATAAGTTAGGTATTACTAAAATTGCTCGAATGATGGAAAAATTTGGCTTTGGTGAATATACCGGTATCGATATTTATGAAGAAAACCGAGCAATTATGCCAAGCGTAGAATGGAAACGCGCTCGTTATAACCAACCTTGGTATGGTGGAGAAACCTTATCAGTAGGTATTGGCCAAAGTTTCTGGACGGTAACCCCGCTGCAATTAGCTCAAGCAATGTCAATTTTGGTTAATCAAGGGCAAATTAAAGTTCCTCATTTATTAAAGGCTACAACTGAAGTTACACTAACAGAAGCCGAAAATTCCGATGGAATTCCTCAACGTATTGAAACAGTAATCGAAATGCCTATTGATGAAAAACCACCTATCGTACTTAAGAAAGATAAATACTGGGGAATTGTGCTAGACGGTATGCACAATACGGTACAAAAAGTAGGTGCAACAGGCTACCCTGCGTTTAAAGGCAGTAAATATGATGCAGCTGGTAAAACTGGCTCAGCACAAACCGCCAACATCGCCCAAGACGAAAAATACGATGCTGAAACAACGCAAGAAAATCAACGTGACAATGCGATGTTTGTTGCCTTTGCTCCTTATGAAAAACCTGAAATTGTTGTTGCTGTAGCGATAGAAAACGTTGCAAAAGGTGGCGGTGGTACTAATGCGGCACCGGTTGCACGTCAAATTATGGATCAATATTTTGGTAACCGTGTCATAGTCAGTAAAAAGAAACATCCACATCATAATGAAACCTATGGTGAGCAGTACCTTGATTCAAATACTAATAAAAAAATAAGTTCGGGAAATAACTAATGCGTTCTATTGGTCATGATCAACAAAAACAACGCAGTATTTGGTACCGCTTAAATATTGATATACCACTTTTAGTCGGTATTTTATGTCTACTCACTTTAGGATTATGCGTAGTTTATAGTGCTGGTGGTCAAAATGCAGATATGGCAATTAGACATGCGAAACGCATAGGCATTGCTTTGTTTGTAATGTTTTTTGTTGCTCAAATACCGCCGTTAATTTATCGAAAATGGGCTGTTCCTGCCTTTGTCGTCGGAATTTCACTTTTGGTGGCCGTACTTTTATTTGGCCACGTTGGTAAAGGGGCTCAGCGTTGGATAGATCTTGGTTTTACCATGTTTCAACCCTCTGAAATTATGAAACTAATCGTGCCAATCATGATCGCATGGTATGTCAGTCAATTTAATTTACCAACAAAAATCATTCATATAATCGTCGCTTTCACTTTAGTACTGATCCCAACTTTATTAATTGCCAAACAACCTGATTTAGGTACATCACTTCTTATTGCCAGTTCAGGAATTTTTGTTATATTTCTAGCCGGTGCCAGCTGGAAACTCATCGGCACTTGTGGAGTATTAGCCTCCGGTTTTGCGCCAATTTTATGGTTGTTCTTGATGAAAGATTATCAAAAACAACGGGTTCTGACTTTTTTAAATCCTGAACAAGATCCTCTTGGCTCTGGCTATCATATTATTCAATCAAAAATTGCTATCGGCTCTGGCGGCTTGCAAGGTAAAGGTTGGCTACAGGGAACACAATCTCAACTAGAGTTTTTACCAGAACGTCATACCGATTTTATTTTTGCGGTATTTAGTGAGGAGTTTGGTTTGATAGGTGTAACATTGTTACTGCTTGTTTATTTAGCCATTGTCATGCGCGGCTTATGGATAGCGATTAGCGCCGAGCATGCCTTCACAAAATTATTAGCAGGCAGTCTTACCCTTACCTTCTTTGTCTACGTTTTTGTTAATATTGGTATGGTTTCCGGGTTGTTACCAGTTGTTGGTGTTCCTTTGCCTTTGGTGAGTTATGGCGGTACATCTATGGTGACTTTAATGGCAGGTTTTGGCATTTTAATGGCAATAAGTACCCATCGACGATTTATCGCTTAACTAACAGAATATTATGATCAGATTAAACTTATTCAACACAACATTCATTTGGTTGATAGCATTATTAATAACCACCGGCTGTAGTAGTAATTATGGCCGTTACCAACAGAAAAATGACAGTACACCAACAAGACTTCCTAGTGAAATTGAATTAAGAGATGCCAAGCCCCGCCCTGAAAATAAAAGCAGAGGGGGTAATAAAAAATACTATCAAGTGAGAGGGAAAAACTATCAAGTTTTAAATTCTGCCCATAACTTTAAACAGTCAGGCACAGCTTCTTGGTACGGCAAAAAATTTCATGGTCATTTAACATCAAATGGTGAAATTTATAATATGTACGGCATGAGTGCAGCGCATAAGAATTTACCTCTGCCTACTTATGTCAAAGTGACTAATAACGATAATAAAAAAACGGTAATTGTTCGGGTGAATGATCGTGGCCCTTTTCATCACAACCGAGTCATTGATTTATCCTATAGCGCTGCCTATAAATTGGATATGTTAAAAACAGGCACCGCCAATGTCACTATTGAAGCAATTACTTATACTGCAGATAATAAAACTAGAATTATCGTTGATAACAAAAGCCTCACGGGAAACTTCATTCAGGTGTTTGCTACTCGAAATAAACAATTAGCTGACAAAACAACTCAAGCAATTACTTCTCTATTTCAACATTCGGCAACAAGTCAAAAAAAAGGAGCTCTATATAAAGTGCAAGTTGGCCCTTTTAAAGAGCAGTCCACATTAGAAAATGTTTTAAATCAACTGAAAGTAAATGGTTATCCAGGCGCCTTTAAAGTAACGCTTTAGCTTAACTCGATAAAGAAAAACATCAAAAGATACATTTGCTTTATTGCCTCCCATAGTAATCAAAATTAAAACTGGTATACTGCTGAAAACACTTATTTTCCATGTACCGTTTTTTCATAAAAACGCCTACATTTACTTTTTCACAGGACAGTTATGCCTCAGCAATTGGCCAAAAAAATGACCAAAAACCATCGTAAAATCATTAGCCTTTTAGGCTCTATCGCATTCACCCTTTCTTCATTTTCTCATGCGGCAACTATTATTCCTTCACCGCCACAAATGAACGCAAAAGGCCATATTCTTATTGATTACACCACAGGTAAAGTAATAGCTGCAGGCAATGAAGACACACTTTTAGCCCCTGCAAGTTTAAAATGATGACGAGCTACATCATTGGTAAAGAACTAGAAACCGGTAATATCACTAAAAACGACAAAGTTAAAATCAGTGCCAATGCTTGGGCGACAGGTAACCCTGTATTAAATGGCTCATCGTTAATGTTTTTAGAAGTCGGTAAAGAAGTTGAAGTAGACTTACTTAATCAGGGCATTATTGTTGCTTCAGGTAACGATGCATGTATCGCAATGGCAGAGCATATTGCCGGTAGTGAATCAGCATTTGCCGATTTAATGAATGCTCATGCTGAACAATTAGGCATGAATAGTAGTTATTTTGAAAATAGCCACGGTTTAGACAGCCAAGAACATAAAACCACACCGCGCGATATGGCAACCTTAGCGGTAGCACTTATTCGTGATGTGCCAGAAGAATACGCACTTTATAAACAAAAATCTTTTACCTTCAATAACATCAAACAATATAATCGCAATGGTTTATTGTGGGATAAAAGCATGAACGTAGATGGCTTAAAAACTGGCCATACTTCTCAAGCAGGATACAGTTTAGTCACTTCAGCGACTAAAGGCGATATGCGTTTAGTCAGTGTAGTTATGGGCACTGAAAGCGAGCGTGCTCGTAAAGTTGAGAGTAAAAAATTGCTCAATTACGGTTTTAGATTTTTTGAAACATATACGCCATATAAAGCCGGAGAAAAGTTTGTTTCTGATCGCGTTTGGATGGGACATATTAAAGAAGTTGATCTTGGCATACTCGAAGATACACCTATTACGATTCCACGCGGGCAACGTAAAAATATTAAAGCTAACTTTGAGCTAAACCAACAATTAGTTGCGCCGTTAACCAAAGGACAAGTAGTAGGTAAAGTATTTTTACAACTTGATGGTGAAGATATTGGACAATATCCACTCGTCACTCTTCAAGAAGTCAATGAAGGCGGTATGCTTGATCGTTTAATGGATTATGTGAAACTGCAATTTGTTAACTAATTCGTAAAAAACATCTAATAAAAATTACTTTTAAAGCTCAGTTTTTACTGAGCTTTTTTCTTTCCTTTTTTAATTCCCTAGTAAAACTTGATTTATTACAAAACGTCACCATTTTTCTTACCAAGAAATAGTGTTAAAATACTGCAATTAAAGAACGTACAATAAAGTTATACTCAAGATTGAGAGATAAATGAATACCAAATTTGATGAACTACTTGAATTTCCTACTGTTTTAAACTTCAAAGTGATGGGAGTTGCCAGTGATGATTTACCTGACATTGTTATCGGTGAATTACAAAAACATGCGCCAGGAGATTATTCACCAACAATTAAGCCAAGTTCTAAAGGTAATTACCATTCTTTATCAATTGCGGTAACGGTTACCAGTAAAGACCATATTGAAACTATCTATAAAACCTTAACAGCGCTAGAGCAAGTAAGATACGTGCTTTAACGAGCAATACAACTGCATAAATTTGCTTAACTTCTTTAGCAAGCTATAAAAAACTCAACCGCGCTGCTCTACAACAAGGTATATTTTGAAAAACTCGCTTATCATTCGGCAACTCAATCAAATGGATTACGTATCCGTTTGGCAAGCTATGCAGGATTTCACGGATCACCGTGATGAATCAACCCAAGACGAGCTTTGGCTGGTTGAGCATCCGAGTGTTTTCACACAAGGGCAAGCAGGAAAAGAAGAACACTTGCTTATGCCTGGTGATATTCCTGTGGTAAAAGTTGACCGAGGCGGACAAGTCACATACCACGGCCCTGGTCAGCAAGTTATATACTTTATGATTAATTTACGCCGACGAAAAATGGGTGTTCGCCAACTCGTCACTTTAATTGAAAATGGCATTATTCAAGCGCTTGCCGACTTTGGTATTACAGCGAATGCTAAACCCGATGCACCAGGGGTTTATGTCAATGGCGAAAAAATTGCTTCATTAGGCCTACGGGTTCGCAAAGGTTGTTCTTTCCATGGTTTAGCGTTAAATGTTGATATGGATTTATCGCCATTTTTACGTATAAACCCTTGTGGTTATGCCGGATTAGAAATGACACAAACAGCTTCTATCAGCTCATTAAAATCAATGGATGAAGCAGGAAAAACATTAATAAAACACATGTCAGCGCTATTAGACACTGACAATATCAGTTATCAAACGGGATTGGAGTCATTAAATGACCACTAAATCATCACGCATTGCACCGGGTACAAAATTACGAGACGCTGAAAAAATGGCGCATATCCCAATAAAAGTAGTGCCTTCAGAACGTGAAACCATGTTAAGAAAGCCAGAATGGTTACGTATTAAATTACCTCGTACTACTGAGCGGATTGACAAAATTAAATCAGCCTTACGCAAACATGATTTACATTCAGTATGTGAAGAAGCTTCTTGTCCCAACTTATCAGAATGCTTTAACCACGGTACTGCAACCTTTATGATTTTAGGCGACATTTGTACAAGACGTTGCCCATTTTGTGATGTTGGCCATGGCCGCCCTTTAGCACCAAATGCTGATGAGCCTAAAAAGTTAGCACTAACTTTAAAAGATATGGCATTAAAATATGTGGTGATCACCTCAGTAGATCGTGATGATCTTCGCGATGGTGGTGCACAACAATTTGCTGAATGTATCAAAGAAATTGCCGTACATGCCCCTAAAACTAAAGTTGAGATACTTGTGCCTGACTTTAGAGGGCGCATGGATAAAGCGTTAGAAATACTAAACCAGCACCCGCCTCACGTTTTCAATCACAACTTAGAAACAGCACCTCGCCTTTATACTAAAGCTAGACCCGGAGCTAACTATCAATGGTCTTTAGATTTATTGAAAGAATTTGGCGAAGCAAACCCAACGGTAAACACAAAGTCTGGTTTGATGGTTGGCTTAGGTGAAACCAATGAAGAGATTTTACAAGTAATGCGCGATTTACGCGCTCACGGTGTAAAAATGCTGACTATTGGTCAATATCTTCAACCGAGTAAAGATCATCTTCCTGTTGAACGTTATGTTCATCCTGATGACTTTGATATGTTTCAAGAAGAAGCCATGAAAATGGGCTTTGAACATGCAGCTTGTGGGCCTTTAGTTCGTTCATCGTATCATGCAGATAAGCAAGCCGCTGGTGAAGAAGTAAAGTAAATGGCTGAATATAAATCAGTGTATTAACTTACGTTAATACACTGATTTTTTGAGTTAATCTGTAAAACTTTTAAAATAATCACATAAAATCATTTTCTTTGGTTCAATAAATTAGCTATTTTTTAGCAACAATAAAACAAGCTAAGCCACTGGCAATTAAACAAATTATTGCTGCAAACTCAAATGATTGTACCGCGCCAAATCCATCTTTCCAAAGATATCCTGAAACATACGCACCTATTGCTCCGCCGATGCCGTATACACCTGCAATATAAATAGCTTGCCCACGGTTTTGTTGATTACGTTGAAAGTGCTGTTGAACAAATTGAATAGAGGCACTGTGATATAAACCAAAACTTGCCGCATGAATAAGTTGCGCAATAAAAAGTAAATAAACATTATCAGCAAAGTTCCCAGTGATATACCAACGAATTGCAGTAACAAATAAGCTAAATGAAATTAATATTCTGACGCCAAAAAGTTGATATAAACGACCCGCAATAAAAAATACGCCAATTTCCGCAACAACGCCTAGGCTGATAAACAAGCCAACGGCATAACTGGGGTAGGCTAAATCTCTTAGAAAGAGCGCAAAAAAACTATAATAAGGACCAAAACTGATTTGTAATAATAAACCCGAAATAAAAAAGAGGATAAAACTCGGTAGTAACAGTTTTGATATAAGAGAAGAATTTTCTAGTGATTTTTTATAAATCGTCCTAGGTTGCTTTAGCCTTAAACTCGATATAAATAAGGCGAGTAAAATCAACCAACCAATATATGTGAACGCTTCTGAGCTAAATTGTTCGATCACTTTCCCCGATAAAACGGCTAAGAATATAAAGCCAACACTCCCCCATAAACGGATCCGTGCATAGATTTTCGCACTACGGCGAATCGAAGTCATCGTCATAACTTCTAATTGCGGTAATATTGCCGTCCAAAACAAGCTAAAAAGCGCTAGTGCAAACGTTATCGGCCAATAACCTGTCATCCAAAATAATAAAGTGAAAGATAACAAAGCCAAGCCTGAGCCGAGTTGAATAATCGATAATTGCTTACCTGACTTATCCGCTAACATTGCCCATAACGTTGGCCCAATGA
>JAQWHO010000401.1 GCA_029249355.1 Thalassotalea sp. | reverse complement strand
AGCTACCGCAGCCATATCCGTTGAACTAACTCGACCAGCCATTACTGTATCAGCAAAACCCATCAAATTTTGAATGAGTTGAGCGATTAAAATAGGATAGGCTAACTTCATTAACCTTTTTGTATTGACGATAAAGTTATTTAATTGCATGAGGCTCTGGTATTCGCTAATTTAGCTTTGTTAGAATTGACATTCTTAATCACTATTGGATGATATATGTTTACTGGCATTGTGCAATCTCAAGCTGAAGTTTATTCAGTGAAATATGAAAATAATTTTATGCACTTAATTGTTGAAGTTATGCCCGAATTTATTGAAAACCTTACTTTAGGGGCAAGTATTGCAATTAATGGCGTATGTTTAACTGTGGTGAAATTTGAGCAAGTTAATAATCGTGCTCATATATCTTTTGATATTATTGATGAGACTTTAGCAACGTCAAACCTTTCGAAACTGAATCGCCAAGTTTTTGTTAATTTTGAACGCTCTTTAAAGGTGGGGGATGAAATAGGTGGTCATATTGTTAGTGGTCATGTTCACACCAAAGCGAGTCTAATAGAAAAAAACTCAACCGAAACCAATTGTTGTATGCGTTTCAAGATTGCAGAACAATGGCATAAGTATGTTTTATCGAAAGGTTTTATTACCGTAAATGGTATTAGCTTAACGGTTGGAGAATTCTCTGAAGGGGTTTTTGCTGTTCACTTAATTCCAGAAACATTAACCAGAACGAATTTAGCCGCACTCAATATTAATGACGAAGTGAATATAGAACTTGATCAGCAAACCATGACCATAGTAACGACGATAGAACGCATGAAGTTATAACGTTTACTCGTTATCAGTATCTATCGCTAACTGCACTTTTTGTCGATATTCATCAATATGCATATTTAAATGAATATCATTGCAGCACGCGGAACATTCATCGTAATAATCTTGATCGCCAGCAGTAGGGTCTATGGTGATAAAAATATGGTGACCACAGTTAGGGCAAGAAATTCTTTGCTCGGTTATTTTATCTAAAACACAATCTTGGGGCATGTTGCCTCCTAGACATCGAATTTTAATTAAGTGTAACTTTTAGTATGAACAAATTTGGCGAAAGTGCGAATAAATCGAATGGATTTAACTAAGGCATTTGGAGACATAAATAGCATTCAAGGTTAAAAAATTAGAAATGATAAATAAATCAAATACCTTCCAATGTTTTATCAATGCAACGATAAAATTACGGATAGGGCAGCTTTTGATTGATCGATATAAATACCACCAAAAATATTAGCGTGATTAAGAATATGATAAAAGTTATATACTAATTTCCTCTGCTCATAACTTTGCGTTAAAGGAAACTCTTCTTGATAACCGTGATAAAAATCAGCGGGTAATTGACCAAATAACTCTGTCATCGCAATATCAACTTCTCTATCCCCGTAATAACAAGCTGGATCAAAAATTATTGGTTTATGATCACTAAACCCCATGTTGCCTTGCCATAAATCACCATGCACCAAACAAGGCTTTACCTTGTGGTGAAGTAAAGCATCATGGCAAACTTGGGTAATATGGTCGATATCACCTAATTTAATTGACTTTTCATGTAACAATTGTAATTGCCAAGCAATGCGTTGTTCAGCAAAAAATGTTCGCCAATTACTTTGCCATTGATTGGGTTGAAGGGTGTCACCAATAAAATTGTCGTGTTGCCAACCAAATTGGCCATGAGAAGAGTTTTTATGCATATGCGCTAGCTGCTGACCTAAATGATACCAATCGTTTGAATCAGGGGTTTCAAAGGGAATATAACTAAGCACGATAAAACTTTTATCTAAGGTGGTACCTACAGTAATAACGTCGGGACAATTAATTTGATGGGATGATTTAATTTGTTTTAATGCGTAAGCTTCAGACTCGAAATGAGTTAAATGATTTTTATCGTTTAACTTTATAAAATAATTTTGATGATAATTACTGATCCAATAACATAAGTTAATATCTCCACCCATCGCCGTTTCTTTATGCTTAATGGAGAATGGTTGATCGGTTGCTTCTTGGATATGTTTCTCAATTGTTGACCACATTATAGTCCCTAAACCTTACGGTAATCGCACACATCTATTGTTAGTATAGTAAAAATGTCCAATAAGAAAATATACAGAGGGCTAACACATATCGCGAATAGCTTGGCTAAATTAAAAGTAAAGGGAATAACTTGATAAACGGTTATTTTTTTTGAACATGTTTTTGAGTGAGTTTTTAACAAAATTTTCGAGAGAGTTTTCGAGTTGATTTTTAAGAAGATAGGCTGAATTACTTTTTAACATCAATGATTAAATGATTGATTTTATTTGGCACACCATCCCAATCTTGAGCATCATTAGGTGGAGATTTCACTTCAGTAATTCTAGGCCAAACTTTTGACAATTCGGCATTCAGTTCAATATAGTCTTTTTGATCTTCAGGCACTTCATCTTCTTGATAAATGGCATCAGCAGGACACTCTACCGGACATAAATCGCAATCAATGCAGTCATCAGGGCTGATCACCAAAAAATTTTCACCTTCATAAAAAGCATCTGCGGGGCAAACGGCTACACAATCGGTATATTTACATTTAATACAATTGTCGGTTACTACAAAGGCCATGAAATTCTCTTGAGTATTTTTTGTGAAAAATTAAAGTAGTTTATCGTCCATTAAATATAGATTATACCTAATGAATAATTCGCTGGATCATACCTTTATCGCTAACAATTTCAAACTCTGATTTATCTGCACCTCATGTTCAGGTAAAATACTGAAAATTTTTAATTATTCAATTTTCCATTTTTATGGAATATCTGGAATTCATATTTTATGTTGCGTTTGACCAATATTAAACTAGATCTTAATCACCAACCTGAGCAATTAAGACAAGCTATTCTTGAAAAATTAGCGATCACCTCAGAACAATTAATTGATTTTACCCTATTTAAACGTGGTTATGATGCTCGTCAGAAATCACAAATCCAGTTGATATATACACTTGATGTACAAACTACACTTAATGATGAATTATTAATTACTTTTGAAAATGACACTCAAGTTAAAGAAAGTCCGGATACGCGTTACCATTTTGTCGGGCAAGCACCCGAAACTATAACAGAGCGTCCAGTCGTTATTGGCTTTGGGCCATGCGGCTTATTTGTTGGATTACTCTTAGCTCAAATGGGCTTCAAACCCATTATATTAGAGCGTGGAAAAGAAGTTAGGCAACGTACAAAAGATACCTTTGGCTTTTGGCGGAAAAAAATTCTCAATACAGAATCAAACGTTCAGTTTGGTGAAGGTGGTGCAGGAACATTCTCCGACGGTAAGCTTTATAGCCAAGTGAAAGACCCTAAACATTATAGCCGTAAAGTGCTGCATGAATTTGTTGATGCAGGTGCTCCTGACGAAATTTTATATGTTAGTAAACCGCATATTGGTACCTTTAAATTGGTCACTATGGTTGAACAAATGCGCGCTAAAATTATCGAGTTGGGCGGTGAAATTCGCTTTGAACAGCGTGTTGATGAAATTCATCTGGAAGACATTGGTTCTAGTGACAATGGAGAAAAACAAGTTTCGGGTGTTACTTTAGCTTCTGGCGAAGTTATTCATACTAAACATTTAGCATTGGCAATTGGACACAGTGCGCGTGATACCTTTGAAATGATCGTAAAACAAGGTGTTTATGTTAAAGCCAAGCCTTTTTCAGTTGGTTTTCGCATTGAACATGAACAGTCTGTTATCGATGAAGCACGTTTTGGTAAAAATGCCGGGCATCCTATTTTAGGTGCTGCAGATTATAAACTAGTCCATCATTGTAAGAATGGCCGTTCAGTTTATAGTTTTTGTATGTGTCCTGGCGGAACCGTTGTTGCCGCTGCCTCTGAAGAGGGTCGTTTGGTCACAAATGGTATGAGTCAATATTCTCGCCACGAACGTAACGCAAACAGCGCTATTGTTGTTGGTATTGAGCCGGAAGATTTTACTTATGGCAGTGAAGATCCAATATCTGAAGCTGAAAATGTTTTAGCAGGAATTGAATTTCAACGTCGCTTAGAAGAAAAAGCGTTTAAACTGGGTGGTGAAAACTACGATGCTCCGGTTCAATTGGTAGGTGACTTTATTAAAGGTCGCAAAAGTGGTGAACATGGTGATGTTGAACCTTCTTATAAACCAGGCGTTAAATATTGTGACTTAAGCGAAACCTTACCTGCATATGCTATTGATGCAATACGTGAAGCATTACCGGCTTTTAACCGTAAGATTAAAGGGTTTTCAATGGATGATGCAACGCTAACCGCAGTTGAAACACGTACTTCATCACCGATACAAATTACCCGTGATAAAGAAACTTTAGAAAGCCTGAATGTCAAAGGCTTATATCCAGCAGGAGAAGGTGCAGGTTATGCGGGTGGCATTCTTTCTGCAGGTATTGATGGTATTAAAGTTGCTGAAGCGATTGCTTTATCTATGTTGAAGTAAGTCAAAGTTGTAGTAAAACAAAGTTCAAATATCAGGATTGTAATATTAAGGGTGAGAAGTTATTTAACTTTCGCGGTGACATTTCACCCTAGTATTCTTTGAGAAGCTTTGTCATTGGCAATTATTGCTCTAGCTTTATTTATTTCTGTCATGTATTGCTCCTTTCCAAAGCATAACATCGGAAATTCTTTATAATTCCAATAGAGTCCATCGGCGGCTTTATTTTTATCATCTCGATGTACATTGCGCCAATCTCCCCAATAAATGTAATTATCGTAACTTGACACAACACCTTGAAATACCCAACATTGCCATTCTCCACAATCACATGCGTAGGGCATAAACCTAC
>JAQWHO010000400.1 GCA_029249355.1 Thalassotalea sp. | reverse complement strand
GTTTTAGTTTTAGTTTTAGTACATATGTTAGTTCAATTTAACCTGCCAATAACCCACATCAAGCCATTGTTCAAACTTAAATCCAACCTCATCAAAGTGTGCAACTTTCTCCATGCCAAACTTTTCATGTAAAGCGACACTCGCTTCATTGGGTAAAGTTATACCGCCAATCAGTATTTTTATTTGAGTTGATTTGAGTTGTTCAAACAATGTTTGGTATAAAAGGCTGCCAAGCCCCTTTCCCTGAGAGATATGTGATAAGTAAACCGACACTTCACTAGCAAAGCGATAGGCTGAACGATCACGCCAAGGGGCTGAATACGCATAGCCAACAATTTGCCCATCAATTTCAGCCACTAACCAAATATGACCAGACTGTTTTATTTTCTCAATACGCTCTTGTATATCTTTTGCCGACACCAACTCTTCTTCAAAAGTAATCACTGTCTTTTCAATATAATAATTATAAATATTGGCAATTTGCTGAGCATCACTTAGCTCAACTTCACGTAATATTGTATCAACCATAAATCTTATGCGTCTCAGAGAATTATTAGGTGAGTATTTTGTTATTAATTTTTTCAATAAGTTAGTGAAAATAACGATATTTGAATATTTTGGCAAGTAGAAATGTACATCGTCGTTCCTTGCCATCCATGGCACCACGACATACCGTTCATCCTGAACATAAAAAAGGCTATGTATTGCTACATAGCCTTTTTAACAATTTTATTAAGCTATTTTTACAAAAGACTAGATAAAATAGTATTTAATGTTTCACTTGGACGCATTGCTTTTTCTGCTAAAGCAACATCAGCGAAGTAGTAACCATCAATATCCATTGCTGGACCTTGAGCTGAGTTCAACTCATCAACAATTTTAGCTTCTTGCTTAGTTAACGCTTGAGCCACTGCAGTAAATGAAGCCTTAAGCTCTTCATCAGCCGTTTGCTCTGCTAGTGCTTGTGCCCAATACATTCCAAGATAAAAATGAGAACCACGGTTATCTAACTCACCTACGCGACGAGATGGAGATTTGTTAGTATCTAAAAATTTACCTGTCGCTGCATCTAAAGTATCTGCAAGTACTTGCGCTTTAGTGTTACCCGTAGTAACTGCTACATGCTCTAAAGAAGCTGCTAATGCTAAAAATTCACCTAAAGAATCCCAACGTAAGTGGTTTTCTTTATTGAACTGTTGAACGTGCTTAGGCGCTGAACCACCCGCACCCGTTTCAAACAATCCACCGCCATTCATTAATGGAACGATTGATAACATTTTAGCTGATGTACCTAATTCTAAAATTGGGAATAAATCCGTTAAGTAATCACGTAATACGTTACCAGTAACAGAAATAGTATCTTCACCTTTTGCACAGCGCGCTAACGTATATTCACACGCTTGAACCGGCGCAAGAATTTGAAGATCTAAACCTGAAGTATCATGGTCAGCTAAGTAAGTATTAACCTTTTTGATCATTTCAGCATCGTGGCCACGATTTGCATCTAACCAAAATACTGCTGGCATGCCGCTCGCTTTAGCACGAGTAACCGCTAATTTAACCCAATCTTGAATCGGCGCATCTTTCGCCTGACACATTCTGAAAATATCGCCTTGAGCAACATTTTGCTCGATCAACGTATCGCCACTGTCTGTAACAACACGAACAATACCTGCTCCCGTCATTGTGAACGTTTTATCATGTGAACCGTATTCTTCAGCTTTTTGAGCCATTAAGCCAACGTTTGGTACAGTACCCATTGTTGTTGGACTGAATGCACCGTTTTCACGACAAAAATCAACAACAGCAGAGAAAACACCCGCATAGTTACGATCTGGGATCATAAACTTAGTGTCTTTTTGCTTTCCATCTGGTCCCCACATCATGCCTGATGCACGAAGAGCTGCTGGCATTGATGCATCGATAATTACATCGCTTGGCACATGTAAATTGGTAATACCATTGTCTGAATCAACCATTGCCATTTCAGGACGTGTTGCATATACCGCTGTTAAATCAGCTTCAATCTCAGCTTTTTTATCTGCAGGTAAACGCGCGATTTTAGCGTAAACATCACCAATACCATTATCAGCATCAACACCTAATTGTTCAAAAGTGGCAGCATGTTTTGCGAATACATCTTTGTAAAATACTTTTACACAGTGACCGAACATAATTGGATCAGACACTTTCATCATTGTCGCTTTTAAATGCAATGATAATAAAACATCTTCCTCTTTCGCTTTATTAATTTCAGTTTCGAAAAACTCAACTAAAGCCGCTTTACTCATTACTGACGCATCAATGATTTCTTTATCAAGTAAAGGTAGGTTTGATTTTAATAACGTAACGTCACCATTTTGTGCAACAAATTCGATGTTTACATTAGTAGCACCATCAACCGTTACTGATTTTTCACTGCCGTAAAAATCACCTGATGACATATGAGCGACATGAGATTTAGTATCTTTTGCCCAAGCGCCCATTGAATGAGGATTTTTCTTAGCATAATTTTTTACTGCACCCGGAGCACGACGATCAGAGTTACCTTCACGTAATACCGGGTTAACTGCTGAACCTAAAACTTTGGCATAAGTCAGTTTAATAGACTCTTCAGCTTCGTTTTGTGGCTCTGCAGGATAATCAGGTAATGCATAGCCTTTATTTTGTAATTCTTTAATTACTGCTTGTAACTGTGGAATTGATGCAGATATGTTAGGTAATTTGATAATATTCGCTTCAGGCGTTTTAGCCAATTCACCTAATTCACTTAATGCATCACCAATTTGTTGCTCTGGCGTTAAATATTTAGGAAAATTAGCAATAATACGACCCGCTAAAGAAATATCGCGTGTATCTACATCAATACCTGATGATGCTGTAAATGCTTGGATAATGGGTAATAATGAATAAGTTGCCAATGCTGGCGCTTCATCCGTGATGGTATAAATGATTTTAGACGATTCTGTGGACATTTTTCTTCCTACTTTGTTCTGCGAGCGTGTGACAAAGTGAATAGTCATTCAACATAAATAAGTTGATATTCACCTTATCAAAAATTTATTTAGCGCGCGCATAGTATAGGAATTCAAGCCATATTAAAATAGCTTGGTAAGAACGATTAGTAATAAAACAAGGCGAAAAAGCGTGATAGAAAAGCGAAACTGGCAAAAGAAAAGAGTAAATCCAAGTCATGCAAAAAAGGTCAGACCAGTAATTGGTGATAGAAAAATAGTTTTGCTTAACAAGCCATTTAATGTGCTAAGTCAATTTACTGATGATGACGTAAACAATAAAGACCAAAGAAAAACCTTAAAAGATTACATACCAATTAAAGAAATTTATGCAGCAGGTCGCCTTGATAGAGACAGCGAAGGTTTATTGCTATTAACCAATGACGGGAAATTACAGCACACACTTGCAAATCCAAAGAAAAAAACAGAAAAAATCTATTGGGTACAAGTAGAAGGTACTCCTCAAGAAGCTGATCTTAAATTACTGCGTAATGGCGTAAAATTAAAAGACGGTATAACTAAGCCGGCTAAAGTTCACATAATACATGAACCTGATGTTTGGCCACGAAATCCCCCCATAAGAGAACGTGCCAACATACCTACAACTTGGCTATCAATTTCAATTACCGAAGGAAGAAACAGACAAGTTCGTCGCATGACTGCGAATATTGGCTTCCCTACTCTTAGGCTAATTCGCTATAGCATCGGTGAATACACTATAAAAGGTATAGAAAATGGTCATTACAAATCACTCAACGTCAACCTAGATAATTAATTAGGCATTAAAAATGAATAACTTAAATGATGAACATGGCAGCCAACAATTCAAACCTAATGCAACAGTGGCTGCAGTAATAGTCTATCAAAATAAATTTTTACTGGTTGAAGAAATGGAAAACAACCAACACGTATTTAATCAACCAGCCGGTCATTTAGAAGCTAACGAAAACCTTATCGACGCTGCCAAACGTGAAATATATGAAGAAACAGGTCTTACAGTGTCACCGCAATATTGCAGTGGAATTTACTACTTTCATCGCCCTGAGTTATCGTTATATTTTTTACGTTTTTGCTTTGTTATAGAATTAAATAAACAACTCGAAACCTCACCGAACGATGATGAGATATTAGCGACTCATTGGTTAACACTCCCTGAAATTAAGAAAAAATCAGCTCAACTACGTAGTAGTATGGTGCTTGAATGCATTGAAGATTATTTAAAAGGCCAAAAAATC
The DNA here is from genome assembly GCA_029249355.1 of Thalassotalea sp. Classification (GTDB taxonomy): domain Bacteria; phylum Pseudomonadota; class Gammaproteobacteria; order Enterobacterales; family Alteromonadaceae; genus Thalassotalea_H. Next base: position 3,245 of record JAQWHO010000400.1, on the reverse strand, counting down.
GATTTAACTATCTTCAAAAGTAATCTTTAACTTGTTTTTACATAAGACTTTCAATGAAGTTATAAAAAAGAACCGTATTAGCTCACATAATCTCCTGCCAAGCACTATGACCATCTAATAGCTCGTGATATAATTTCGCGCCATTTTCTTTAGGCCTTAACTAACTTTAGCTTTAGCTCTTGTTTAGCTTTTAATAAAAAGGTCTCAGCGAAAACAACTTGCTATCACTTATTAACAAACAGGAAAAACGAGTAATCAATGTCAACATGTGAGCCATTAAACGAAAAACGTCCACAAGATACCAAAGTAATTGTTGGTATGTCAGGTGGCGTTGACTCTTCTGTATCTGCGCATCTTCTTATTGAACAAGGCTATCAAGTTGAAGGCCTATTCATGAAAAATTGGGAAGAAGACGATACCGATGAATATTGTGCTGCCACAGAAGACTTAAAAGATGCTCAACAAGTTTGTGATAAATTAGGCATTAAATTACATACAATAAACTTTGCTACTGAATATTGGGATAATGTTTTCGAATATTTTTTAGCGGAATACAAAGCGGGTCGTACGCCAAACCCCGATATCATGTGTAATAAAGAAATTAAATTTAAAGCTTTTTTAGAGTTTGCTTGTGAAGACTTAGGGGCTGATTATATTGCAACCGGTCATTACGTTCAGCGTGAATTTATTACCGACGAAAACGGAAATGGCCAGTGGGCTATGCTACGTGGTTTAGACAGTAATAAAGATCAAAGCTATTTTTTATATACCTTAAGCGATGAACAAGTGGGCCGAACATTATTCCCTGTCGGCAACATTGAAAAGCCAGAAGTAAGGGCTATCGCAGAAAAAGCAGACTTAGTTACGGCGAATAAAAAAGACAGTACAGGTATTTGTTTTATAGGCGAAAGAAAATTCAAAGACTTTTTAGGACAATACCTTCCTGCACAACCGGGAAAGATAGAGTCTGCCGAAGGCGAAGTTATTGGTGAACATGACGGTTTAATGTATCACACCCTTGGGCAACGAAAAGGTTTACGTATTGGCGGATTAGCTAATGCAGGTGAAGCGCCTTGGTATGTGGTTGAAAAAGACTTGCTTCGCAATGTGTTAATCGTTGGTCAAGGTCACGACCACCCTCGTCTTTTTTCTAAAGGATTAATTGGCAACCAACTTCATTTAGTTAATCGAAAAACTCTCGACAAGCCAATATCTTGTACGGTAAAAACACGCTATCGCCAAGAAGATGTGCCTTGTACTTTAACGCCGATGAATAAAGAAGATGGTACTTATCAAGTCATGTTTAATGAGCAACAAAGTTCTGTTACACCAGGTCAATCTGTTGTTTTTTATCAAGATAATGTTTGCTTAGGCGGCGGCATTATTAACACTCTTATTCGTTAAGCGCATTCGCAAAGGTTAGTTAGGTTATATGCAAGATTTTAAAGAACAAACGATTACACTTGCGGCAATTTGCCAAGTTTCATCATTAGTACAAAAACTATCAAGACAGGGTCAAACGTCTGAAGAAGAATTTGTCACCTTACTTAAAAGTATCATGGTGACATCACCTGAGAATACTTTAGAAGTTTATGGTGGAGATATCAGCCATTTATCACTTGGTTTAAAAACATTAGTTGCACATTTAGGTAATCAATCAAAACAGAAAGATCCTGAGATTACTCGCTATGTAGTCAGTTTATTAAGTTTAGAGCGTCGTTTAAGTAAACAACCGAAAAAGCTCGCTGAATTAGGTGACAGAATAGAACAATGCCAACGTCAATTAGCCCATTATGAAATTGATAGTGAAACATTAATCTCAAGTTTAGCAAGTATCTACAGCGATATAATTAGCCCGATAGGCACTCCAATTCAAGTCGCTGGAAACCCAGAAATTTTAAAACAACCGTCGAATCAACATAAAATCAGAGCTCTACTTTTAGCGGGTATTCGCTCATCTGTTTTATGGCGTCAAGTTGGCGGTAAAAGAAGATCAATTTTATTCTCACGTTCAAAAATTGTTGAATGTGCGGAGCAATTATTAAAACGTATATAAATATTAATCATGTTAGTTTTTAGCTAACGAAATTAGGAAATATTATGGAACTTTCAGCATTAAGTGCAATTTCACCTGTAGATGGCCGTTACGGCAGTAAAGTTAAATCTTTACGTCCTATTTTTAGTGAATTTGGTTTGATCAAATATCGTGTAACTGTTGAAGTACGTTGGTTACAAAAGCTTGCTGATACAGCACAAATCAACGAAGTTCCAGCATTCAGTGCTGAAGCAACCGCAGCGTTAAACGCGATTGTTGATAACTTCAGTGAAGAAGATGCTTTACGCATTAAAACGATTGAAGCAACAACAAACCACGATGTTAAAGCGGTAGAATATTTCTTAAAAGAACAAGTAGCTGATAATGCAGAATTAAATGCAGTGACTGAGTTTATTCACTTTGCTTGTACTTCTGAAGATATCAACAACCTTTCTCATGGTTTAATGTTATCTGAATGTCGTGAGAAAGTTTTATTACCAGTTATCGATGAAATATTGGCTGAAATGAAATCTTTAGCCATTGAATATAAATCAATTCCAATGATGTGTCGTACACATGGCCAACCTGCTTCGCCAAGTACTATGGGTAAAGAGTTTGCTAACGTTTATATTCGTTTAAAGCGTCAACGCGATCAAATTGCAAATGTTGAGTTTTTAGGAAAAATTAATGGTGCTGTCGGTAACTACAATGCTCACCTTTCTGCGTATCCTGAAGTTGACTGGCACCAGTTTTCTAATGAGTTTGTTACTTCATTAAACTTAACGTGGAATGCATTCACTACTCAAATTGAACCACATGATTATATTGCTGAATTATTTGATGCTGTGGCTCGTTTCAATACCATTTTAATCGACTTTGATCGTGACATTTGGGGTTACATTGCCATTGGTCATTTCAAACAAAAAACAATTGCGGGTGAAATCGGTTCTTCAACCATGCCACATAAAGTTAACCCAATTGATTTTGAAAATTCAGAAGGTAACTTAGGTATTGCAAATGCTTTATTAGCTCACCTTGCACAAAAATTGCCGGTTTCTCGCTGGCAACGTGATTTAACTGATTCAACCGTACTGCGCAACATGGGAGTCGGTTTGGTATATTCGCTTATTGCTTATGAGTCACACTTAAAAGGCTTAAGCAAATTGGAACTCAATGCGGCTTCGATTAATTCGGACTTAGAACAAGCCTG
>JAQWHO010000399.1 GCA_029249355.1 Thalassotalea sp. | reverse complement strand
AACAAATAGCCAAAGCAACAGCCTTTTTATTACTTAACGAACTGGGCAGTACAGCTTCATCTAAAAGACAAGAAAAATTTGATACCCTTGTTGAAATATTTAGCTATCCCATATACCGGAGTGCTCAGCAAAATTTAAATTTAGACATCCAACAAATCGAGGCGCTAAAACGTGGAGAGACTGTGGTTGAATGGACAAAACAGTTTGGCCGTACAACAGCAATGAATGTTTATGCGCCTTGGGGCAAAACAAACGATATTTTAGTGTTAGACGGCATTAAAATGTTTGACCCTTACCCTGTTAATATAATTGCTTCATTTATAATTATTTCACTTTTACTTATTGCAACGAGCATCATGTTTATTGTTGGTAATTTAACGCGGCAACTTCATTCACTCCAAGAAAAAGTAGATGCCATTAGTCCCGAAGACAATAAACAAAAAAGCACCATTGTTAGCACTAACGCGATTAATCAATTAAATGAAAAAATATTTGCTATGGCTAATCGCATTGAAAAGTTACTCAATGAAAAAGCATATATGATCAGAGCAGTATCACACGATTTACGAACCCCTATCGCAAAAATACATTTTCGATTAGAGGCCTTGACAATGATTGTTGGTGAAGACAATACCGCTTTACAGGGGTGTAAAGACGATCTAAAACAGCTTAACGTGCTTATAGATGAGTTATTAACCTATGAGAAGCTTGTACAAACCCCTACGGTAAATTTTAGTGACATTCAATTGTCGAAGTTAATCAAAAAACAAATAGACAGTAGCCTTATACTACATCCTGAGATAGCCATTAATATACTCGACTCTACTAATGGGGAATTTTACATTGAAGGTCACAAGGGTCTACTGCTTCGGCTGTTCGACAATATACTAAACAATGCTAGCCGATACGCAAAAAGTAAAATAAGAGTATCGATAGAACAAGAGTCTCAACAATTATCAATTACTATTGACGATGATGGCACAGGATTAGATAAAAACACCATTGATCATTTATTTGAACCTTTTTTCAGAACTGACAGCAGTAGAAATAGCGAATTAGGTGGGTACGGAATGGGGTTAGCTATCGTCAAACAAATAGCGAAACAACATAATGTTAAAATTACCGTTGCTAACAATGAGTGGTACGGTGCAAGTTTTGTGCTACATTTTCCTATAAAAACTACCAATATTCAGATGAAGCGAAAATAATGATTTTTAATTTATCGCCTCTAATCAAGCTTAAAGTATGGAGAAAACTGTGCAAATTAATTTGCTCGCTAACTGTTGTAATCTCAACTGCCTATATCCCCTTTAATGTTTATGGTCAGGACTCAAACAAAAAAACGGCTAAAACTGAGAATAACGACAAAACCGTAATAACTAAAGAATCAAACAGTTTGAATGATAGTACACCAATAAAAATACCGAAACCGCGGATTGAAAAGCCTACAGATTGGGGGGATTGGAACAAAACTGATACACATCAATATGGTGTTGGCATTCAAGGGAAAATACAAAAAGAACTTAATAAATTAGATAAAAGTAGCCTCTTAGAAAATGCAAATAATGTGAGTACATTGAAAGTTGATATAAAGAAAATGAAAAAGAAAAAGAAAAAGCAAAAATCGATGAAACAAATAATGGCCGAATTAACGGCAATGGAAGCAAAAGTAAAACAAGAGCTAAATGATGATTCTGAATTCTAACGCGCATGCTTTATTTCTATCAAGCTGTAATAAACGAATAACAATTAGGCATTCTACACTTGTTATTATATGCATTTGTATATTGTCAGTATTTAGTCCGATACAATTAAAGGCCGCAACAGTAGAGCAAGAGTTTTCAGCTGCGATGAATCATGTCAAAAATGAGGAATGGCCTCAAGCTAGAAACCTCTTGGAGCAGGTTTTACAGAATAAAAGAGATTTACATAGGGCTCGTGTAGAACTGGCTTTAGTTTATATTAGACTCGGCCAAAAAAACCTCGCTAAAAACCAATTAAAACAAGTACTTGATACGGATGGACTCCCCCCAAATGTAGTTGCTAATATTCGAAGAATTTACCAACAGTTATTAGAAGAGTGTCTTCAACAACCCGAGACAGTGAATACTGAACACATATTTAATGGGTACGCCAGTTTTGCCATGGGTGCTGACAGTAACGTGAGATTTAGCTCAGGCGATTATTTTTTAGAAGACGACCCTCTGCTAGACGGCATTTTTATTGAATTAGAAAGTGGCGATTTTGCTTATATATCACCTGATGGTTACGTTTACGATATTGAGGGCAATCAATTATTTGAAAATAATGAACGCTATGATTTAGGTTCGCCAAACAATGACACTTATTTTACTGAAGCTTCATTTGGGCTGGGGCATAAAGTTAATTTAGAAAGTATTCCCACTCTTACATGGCATAATAAGGTGAATGTTAAATCTACCTACAATAAGGACTTTAACGAATATGACAAGCTAAAGGCTAACTTTAATACAAGCCTTCAATGGCATTTCAATGAACAAGATAGTATTCAATCTAGTTTTGATTATAAATTGCTAAAAAGAGATGGACAAGTACATGTTCAAAATGGGGGAATAGGATTCGTTTTTTCACACTTTGGTCAACTTGGCAGTTGGGAAGTTGGAGCGCATTGGCTAAAACGAAAATATCATGACACCTCTGTTGAACGGGGCGACATTATCACTGAATATATTGGTTTTGATAGTATTACACGTAGTGCATCACTTAAATGGTCAAATCTATTTTTTGACAATAAGTTACTCTTGTTTAGCCAAATTGAAAGCAGCGAGAATAAAGCAAATGATTATTCCCATTACCGTGGTTTGAAACTATCGATTGCTAGTGTATATTCTTTTACCTCTGACCTTAAGCTCAGTATTACGGCAAGTAAATTAGCATTGAAATATTCACGTTTAAATGGGTTTGATGATAATTTAAAAGACCAAAGTAATATAATCAAAGCTAAATTAACTTACCGAATTAATGATGAATTGGAATTGTTTTTGAACGGCCATAAAGCTTCGCGAAAATCTGAGGTTTACGGCGAAATTAAACGTGAAAAATCTATATTAAAAGTTGGTTTTACTTATAAATTTTAACAGGTTAAATATGAAAAAACGTTATAAATTACTTATCGTAGAAGACGACAAAAGTTTAGCACAATTAACTTATGAGTTTTTTCAACAGTTTGAATTTGACTGTCAAATAATAAATGAAGGTATACAGGCCGTTAACTTAATTATAGATAGTCACTTCGATTTAGTCTTACTTGATGTAATGCTGCCAGATTTAGATGGTCTACAAGTGTGCCAACAAGTTAAAGGACAATTTAAAGGTAAAATTATTATGCTTACTGCAAGAACAGATACCTTAGATCAGGTATTAGGTCTTGAAATGGGAGCAGATGACTATGTTGCAAAACCTGTTGAACCTAGATTGCTACTGGCTAAAGCTCGTGCAGTGCTTAGAAGAGAGTCTGAAACAAATAACAAAAATATGAGTCAAAATATTATAGTACTTAATGAAATTGAACTACACCGCCATAGAAGAGAAATTTATAAAGCAGGAAAACAAGTTTTACTCACCAATCCGGAATATGAACTTTTTGAGTTTCTTGTTCAAAACATAGGAGTGATTGTGAATAGAAATCAAATATTAATGCACTTGCGTGGTATAAATTACGACGGTCAAAATCGACAGATTGATATAACGGTTTCTAATCTTCGTTCCAAGCTTGAAGACGACCCGAGTCAACCGACTTTAATAAAAACAATTCGATCGAAAGGTTATTTATTAGCCTCCAAAGAATAAAGCGGACTTCAACTCTATATAGGCAGAAGCTCATAGATATACTAGAACCTGTTGATCTTTTAAACTCATAATTTAACCATTTACATTGGCAGCAGCATCATCCTGCATTCCAAGGAGAGTGTAGCTTCATAGTTTCTTCTTAATTGATCATATCTTGTCGCTATCCCTTGGTGCTGCTTAAGGCGTGTAAGAACATTCTCAACTAAAGTAGGTGAATCTCAGCGTGACTCAATCTTGCTCATCAGACACGAAAAAGGGTAATAACATATCTATTATTACCCTTTGCAAATCTACTTATCTAAAAATAATTAGTGATTTTCAGAGACCATATTCACGGTATATTTTGGAATATCTACCACTAAATCTTCATTAGCTACTCTTACTTGACAACTTAAACGCGAATCAGGTTCTAAGCCCCATGCTTTATCGAGTAAGTCATCTTCAAGCTCATCACTTTCTTCTACTGAATCAAAGCCTTCACGAAGAATGACGTGACATGTTGTACATGCACATACTTTCTCACACGCATGCTCTAAGCCTATATCATTTTTTAAAATAACATTTAATACCGTTTCACCAGTTTCGGCTTCTAAAACAGCGCCATCTGGACAAAGTTCTTCATGAGGTAATACAATAATTTTTGGCATCTTGTTCTCTTTAATCTTTTATTGATCTGTTTCGTAATTTATAACTGCTGATAATTATTTTTAAATATCATCAACCGTTTGTCCTGAAAGCGCAGTTTTAATTGATGCGTCCATTCGTTTTTCAGCAAACGTTGCAGTAAAGTGATTCAATTTTTCAATCGCTTTTTCAATATCATCAGGTTTTGAACCTTGACTTATTTTCGCTAGTTCTGAAATCGCCTGATTAATCTTGCTGTTTTCATCACTAGACAATAAATGACTATCCGTATTTAAAGCCGATTGAACAGACTCTATTACACGAGCAGCTTCAACTTGTTGCTCTTTTAACATTCTCGCCTGCATATCATCTTCTGCATTGGTCATCGACGCTTTGAGCATGCTGGTGATTTCTTCTTCGGCTAAACCAAATGAAGGCTTCACTTCAATGCTTGATTCAACACCCGTAGATTTTTCCATGGCAGAAACTTCGAGCAAACCGTCTGCATCCACTTTAAACGTTACACGAATATGAGCGGCGCCTGCAGTCATCGCAGGAATACCGCGCAATTCAAAACGTGCAAGCGATCGACAATCATCAACTAATTCACGTTCACCTTGTAAAACATGAATAACCATCGCCGTTTGACCATCTTTAAAAGTGGTAAATTCTTGTGCTTTAGCAACAGGGATAGTGGTGTTTCTAGAAATAACTTTCTCAACTAATCCGCCCATAGTTTCCAAACCAAGCGATAGTGGGATCACATCAAGCAATAACATGTCATTATCAGGCTTATTTCCAGCAAGAATATCTGCTTGAATCGCCGCACCAATAGCAACGACTTTATCGGGGTCAATTGAAGTTAATGGTGTTTTATCAAAATATTTTTCTGTTTCAGCACGTACCAATGGTACTCGGGTTGAACCACCGACCATCACAACTTCATTCACTGCGCAAATTTCGATTTCAGCATCTTTTAATGCTCGGCGACAGGCGCGAAGTGTTTTAGCAACTAAAGGCTTAATTAATTGTTCAAATTGATCTTTAGTGATTTCACCTGACCACTTTTTATCAGCTGTTAATGTTAAAGATATTTGATGAACATCATTAGATGTTAACGCTTCTTTAGCTTTACAGGCTTGATCAAGTAATTGACGTTCAATTGTAGGTGATAAAGGACGTTCAAGATCGGCTTGCTCAATAATAAAATCAACGAGTGCAACATCAAAATCGTCGCCACCTAACGCAGAGTCACCACCGGTAGCGAGTACTTCAAAAACACCTTTATTCAATCTAAGAATAGAGATATCGAACGTTCCGCCACCTAAATCATAAACGGCAATAATACCTTCTTGGTGTTCTTGATGTTCTTTATCTAAACCATATGCAACTGCAGCTGCAGTGGGCTCATTTAATAAACGTAAAACATTAACACTGGCAAGTTTTGCGGCATCTTTGGTGCTTTGACGTTGCGCATCATCAAAATAAGCAGGAACGGTAATAACAACACCAGTAAGTTCACCGCCTAAAGCTTTTTCAGCACGGTCACTTAATGTTTTTAATATTTCAGCTGACACTTGAACAGGATTAATTTTTCCTGAACGAGTCACAAAACTAGGATGATTTTCATCGCCACAAAACTGATAAGGCAATGAATGGTATTTACTTTGAATATCAGTAAGAGAACGGCCAATTAAACGCTTAGATGAAACAATGGTATTTTCAGGATCAACAATCGCTAATTCTTTAGCTTTATTACCGACTAATATTTCGTTTTCTTGATAACTAACGACAGACGGAAGAATATCATTACCTTCACTGTCGACAATCGTTTCAGATAGACCACTTTTAACGGTAGCAACAAGTGAGTTAGTGGTGCCTAGATCAATACCTACGGCAAGACGGTGTTCATGAGGGACAGTGCTTTGACCCGGTTCTGCAATTTGTAATAACGCCATGTGGGGCTCGTATTGTCAAAAATAGATGATAAGGTTAATCGTCGAACAATAGGTCTTCTAAACGATCTAATTCTAGATGAAGTTTTTGATAAAACTTCAATTTTCGTAAACTTTCGCACGCCGATTTATTCGAGTTATCAGAGTTTTCATGCAGTGACACTTGCATTGCTTTAAACAATTGTTCAAATTCAATTTCTAAAACCTGATTCACTTCAAACACTGCAGCATCAACATCGTCAGCAAACTTTATTTCAGCTAACATTTCCCGAAGCTCCATTTGGCGCATCAAAAACATATTATCGCTAAAAGTAACTTGCTCGCTAGGAATTTCAACTCCGCGCAGACTTAGAATATATTCGGCACGCTTTATTGGATTTTTTAATGTTTGATAAGCATCATTAACCGCCGTTGATTTTTTTACGGCGAGAAGTTGCTCTTGACTTGAAGCATGAGCAAAGCGATCAGGGTGAACACTTTTTTGAATCGCTTGAAAACGTTCTGCTAACTGTTTTAAATCAACAGAAAACGTTTCTTCTAAGCCAAACATTTCAAAATAGTTCACAACAACCACTCACTAAAATAAACCAGACAACTTTTACTCATATCGATATTAGCTATCGGTAGCTAATATCGACAACCAACGCGGCGGCGATTATACATTAAAGCTTTCGCCACAACCACACTCGCCTTTCGCGTTGGGGTTAGTAAACTTAAAACCTTCGTTTAAACCTTCTTTAACAAAATCTAATTCAATTCCGTCAAGATAAACAAGGCTTTTGCCATCAATAATAATATTGACATCATTAATTGAAAAAAGCGTATCGTCTTCGTTAAGGTCATCAACAAATTCAAGTACATAAGCTAAACCTGAACAGCCAGTAGTTTTAATACCTAAACGTAAACCAAGCCCTTTACCTCTGTTATCGATAAAGCTTTTAACTCGATCTGACGCGGCAGGCGTCATTGTTACACTCATTGAACGCCCTACCTATGAACCGTGCTTTGAACGATAATCTTCAATCGCTGCTTTGATAGCATCTTCCGCTAAAATTGAGCAATGAATTTTTACCGGTGGTAACGCTAATTCTTCAGCAATAGCCGTGTTTTTAATTTCGCCAGCTTCATCGATTGACTTGCCTTTCACCCATTCAGTGACTAATGAGCTTGAAGCAATAGCTGAACCACAACCGTAAGTTTTGAATTTTGCATCTTCAATAATGCCGGCATCACTTATTTTCAATTGTAGCTTCATTACATCACCACATGCGGGTGCACCAACCATACCTGTTGCTACATTTGGATCATTTTTATCCATAGAGCCAACGTTACGTGGGTTTTCATAATGGTCGATTACTTTTTCACTATAAGCCATTTTATTCTCCTAGTTTTTAGCAGCTAGTTTGCTGCTAAAAATTAAATTTACTTTAATATCAAACTATTATTTACGGTTGGGTTACTTAGTGAGCAGCCCATTCAATTGAATCTAAATCAATGCCGTCTTTGAACATTTCCCAAAGTGGCGACATGTCACGTAAATGACCGATTGATTTTTGAATAATTTCAATTGCATAATCTATTTCTTCTTCGGTAGTAAAACGACCAAAGCTAAAGCGAATTGAGCTATGCGCCATTTCGTCATTTAAACCTAAAGCACGTAATACATAAGAAGGTTCTAAACTTGCTGATGTACATGCTGAACCTGATGATACGGCTAAATCTTTCAATGCCATGATCAACGATTCACCTTCAACAAAATTAAAGCTTACGTTCAAATTACCTTGATAACGTTTATCAGCATCGCCGTTAATAAATACTTGCTCCATGCTGTTTAAACCTGCCCATAAACGGTCACGCATTTTAGTCACATGAACAAGATCTTGATCCATTTCTTCTTTAGCTATACGACAAGCTTCACCCATACCAACAATTTGATGAGTCGCTAACGTACCACTGCGCATACCGCGTTCATGCCCGCCACCGTGCATTTGTGCTTCTAAACGAATACGAGGTTTACGACGAACATATAATGCACCGATACCTTTTGGCCCATACATTTTATGGGCAGAAATTGACAACAAATCAACTTTAAGCGTTTGCATATCGATGTGAATTTTACCGACACTTTGCGCAGCATCAACATGGAAAACAATTTTACGAGCGCGACACATTTCGCCAATTTCAGCGATATCTTGAATCACACCAATTTCATTATTCACGTGCATAATGCTCACTAATACTGTGTCATCACGCATTGCAGCTGCAAGCTTGTTAAGATCAATTAAACCATTTTCTTCAGGATCTAAATAAGTCACTTCAAAGCCTTGACGTTCTAATTCACGACAAGTATCTAGAACCGCTTTATGCTCTGTTTTACACGTAATAATGTGCTTGCCTTTTTTACTGTAAAAATTGGCAACACCTTTAATCGCTAAATTATCTGATTCTGAAGCACCTGATGTGATAACAATTTCACGCGGGTCAGCATTAATTAATTCGGCAACTTGGTTACGAGCAATATCAACCGCTTCTTCGGCTTGCCAACCGAACTTATGAGAACGAGAGGCTGGGTTGCCGTAAAAACCATCAGTGGTCATGTATTGCATCATTTTTTCAGCAACACGCTTATCTACCGGTGTTGTTGCTGAATAATCAAAATATATAGGAAGCTTCATTTGGCTCAATTTCTCCAACTCAATAAAATTACTGTATTAACAGTCATGTACTATATTTGTGGTTGCTATTAAGGTTTCTAATGAATGTTTAGACTCTGCTTTTTTTTGCAGTTTGTCTTGTCTTTGAGAAACCATTTTGACATTTCTTTGCTCGACGAGCTCAGACAAAGTAATGCCTTGTAAAAAATCTTCAATTCGTTGGCTTAACCCTTCCCATAAGGAATGCGTTAAACATTGCTTGCCTGATTGACAATCGCCTGTACCACCACATCTGGTTGCATTAACACTTTCATCAACGGCACTTATCACATCTGCAACAGCAATTTGTGCTGAACATCGCCCTAAACGATAACCGCCACCAGGGCCACGAATACTATTTACTAGACCGTTTTTGCGTAAACGAGAAAACAATTGTTCTAAATAAGATAAGGAAATACCTTGGCGATCAGATATATCGGCTAAAGAAACAGGACCTGTCGATGCATGTATAGCAACATCAAGCATTGCTGTTACGGCATATCGGCCTTTAGATGTAAGTTTCATTTTTAACCCCTGTGAAATCGCCGCGCAATTTTACATAACCTTATAAAATAGTCAAATGAATACCCGACTACAACACTCAAGTATTCTAATAGTATTCGAGTAATAACTCAAGTAATACCTTACTAAATTACTCAAGTATTATTGATAAGGATTTTAGTTAAGAATAGTGATGCTTTCAATGTCCGCTAAAAATTGCTGGCATGATAACCGATAACCTTTTTCTAACTGGAATTTAGAGAGTTTCTCATATTCAGCATCTGTTATTTTTGCTTGCGGTGATAATAGAATACGGCAGCTTCCACATGTACCTCCACCGCCACAAACTGATGGGATATATATTTGATTTTTAGTTAATCCATCCAATAAATTAGTTTTATCATTTAATGAAACTGAGCCAATTGGCTGGTGATCTTTATCTAGCAATTGAACGATACGTTTATTAGAGAATAATGTTAGTTGATATTGGCCCTCAAAACCTAACTTTATAGTCCAAATAAAGCCTGTTAATGTTAGCCACAAGGTAATAAAAGCAAATAAAATAATTTGGATGGAGTTAAAATTCCCTTCGCTGGCATAGTCCATAAAGTGCAACATAAATAAAATATCGGCAAAACGTTTATCATCATTACTGTGTCCAATCAGTCTGCCACTGCCTGCTTCAATGTAAACGCTAGTATTTAATTCATCCGCATAGTTTATTTGCCAAGCAGAATTTTTCTCTTTGGGAAAATCATCGACACTTTTTTCAAGAAGGGTTACTGATTTTACTTTTCCAGGACCACTATAAGTGGCGGAAGCTAATTTTTCGGCTAACTCAGCATCAATAGTGATCTGTTTTCCTGTATAGGCGTCGGCCATTGAATATGAATTCTTGAAATGACGGTACAGCCCTTTTTCATGAGTTAGCAGATAAACAGGTTGTCCAAATAAATGACTTAACGATATTGAAACCACTGAATTCGAACTCTTTGAAAACTCAGATTTTTCAAGTAAACGATTAGACTCAAGCGCCTGTTTAGGCTCTATTAATTTACTCGATTCAAGTATCATTTTATAGGTATTGGTGACTCTGTATTGAGTGCCTTTCGCTTTTTTGTGATCCATGACATTAAAATAAAAACCAGAACTAAGCCAAATAAGTACTTGTAACCCGACAATTATCGATGCCCATTTATGAATTTTTTTGATTAAAGTCATTTTTGAGCACTCTTATTTTGCTTTAAACCCAAACTACTATCATCGTTGTTAATTTCTGCTTCATCTTTACTAAAAAATCGAGAATTCAATAATCGAGAATGTAATAATCTAAAGTACAACAATATCAAACCGCTTAGTCCTGCAAATATTCCTAAAAGAGAGAACCAAAAAAGCAACGTATTATCAACCTCACTATCTTGATAATCCATGACATGAAAACGAAATATCCAATCGAATAAACGCCAAAACTCATGTCTTTTACCAACAATTTTTCCTGATGTTGCAGAAACATAGAGGGTTGGCGCACCAAAATCATCAAAGTTAATACGCCAAGCAGGTAAAACACTTGCTCGTAATTCAAATGGAGGGTTTTCAGTGATTAACTCGATATGAGAAATAACGCCAGAGCCGGTATATTCAAATTGAGCCAAAGCGACAGCATCAGGTTTTGATATAGGCGATAACAATTCACCAGAAATAGCACTTACCAAATAATTATCTTTGCCTACCTTAAAACGATAAACAGCCTGATGGATAAAGCTTTCAAGTTGAATATTTTTGGCTTGAGGGTATTGTTTCAACAAAGCTTTAATTGAAAAGTTGATTTGAGAGTCAACTAACTTCACTTGTTGATTTTTGATCAACGAGTCACCGTGAATATAATCAATATTAAAAAAGACCATATAGGCACCAGTGACTGACCAAATAACAAATTGAATGCCCAAAAATAGCATTAGCCATTTATGTGTTTTACGCGCTGCTTTAAGCAAACTAGAATTCGACTTTTCCACGTGCCTTTCTGACATTGGGCTTTCTTGTATTTGATCTTTATTCACTCGTACTTCCATCCGTTGAATTAACGACTCAACCATAAATTGTTAACGTTATTATTATTTTCAATTACTATCGCTATTGTTATGAATAGTCTATTTGGTTTTGAGTTGGCTTTTACGCCATAAAAAATATACCGCGGGTAATACTAGCAAGGTTAATACAAGGGCACTAGCCATTCCACCCACCATTGGCGCAGCAATACGACTCATCACTTCTGAGCCTGTACCTGTACCATATAAAATAGGCATTAAACCAATAATAATTGTGGCGACTGT
>JAQWHO010000398.1 GCA_029249355.1 Thalassotalea sp. | reverse complement strand
AGTAAAACGATTTTAGCCGAATCCTTCGGACAGCGTTTGTTGGTCATTTTTACGGCGTTATCACCTTTTTATGTGGAACAACCACATTACAAAGGCTCTGCCTTGTATAAATACCCAACAAACTGCTACAAAAACAATCTCGAAAGATCAACAGACCCTATTTGAAAAACAAAAATTATATAAAAGAAAAATTACACAAGGAAATATTGTGAGCACTTTATCGCATCTACAACCGCAAAAATTATGGCAAATGTTCGAAGGAATTTGCGCTATTCCTCACCCGTCTAAACACGAAGAAAAAATATCTGCTTGGATACAGTCGTGGTCAAAAGGCCAAGGGTTAACAATTAAAGAAGATGCAGTAGGTAATTTATTAATTTCGAAACCTGCAACTCAAGGTATGGAAGATCGCAAAGGCGTTATTTTACAGGCGCATATGGATATGGTGCCTCAGAAAAATGCTGATAAAAATCATAATTTTTTAACGGATGCTATCGAACCGATTCTTTTTGATGACGATGGTGATGAATGGGTTAAAGCGAATGGCACAACTCTGGGGGCTGACAACGGTATTGGTTTAGCGTCTGCCTTAGCCGTATTAGCCAGTGATGATATTGCTCATGGTCCGCTAGAAGTTTTAGTGACCATCGACGAAGAAGCAGGTATGACCGGTGCTTTTGGGTTAAAAGCCGATTGGGTTCAAGGTGAATTATTAATTAATACCGACTCAGAGCAAGAAGGTGAAGTATATATGGGCTGTGCTGGAGGAATTGATGGCACAGCAACTTTTAACCTTGAATATGAAGATGTGCCTGTTGGTTATCAGTCGTTTAATCTTTCTATTTCAGGATTAAAAGGCGGTCATTCAGGTGTTGATATTCATACAGGCAGAGCGAATGCGTGCAAATTATTAATACGCTTTTTACTCAATGCGAGTGAAAAATTTGATATCCAACTTACAGAGCTTAATGGTGGTAGTTTACGTAATGCTATTCCACGGGAAGCTGATGCAAGTTTTGTTATTCCGCCGACTCAAATTGATGACTTCAAAGAAGCGCTTTCAAATTACTTAATTACTATTCAAGAAAACCTTAAATCGATAGAAACAACGCTTGAAATGCTACTGATTTCACCAGAAACATTTGACCAATGTTGGAGTAAAGCGGTACAAAAAACAATTTTACGTGCGTTAAATGCTTGTCCTAATGGTGTTTTACGCATGAGTGATGATATAGAAGGTATCGTAGAAACATCATTAAACTTAGGGGTTATGCGCAGTAAAGGTAATAAGTTTGTTGCGATGACATTGATTCGAAGTTTACATGACGATGGCCGCTTAGAAGCGCAAACTATGGTTGAATCAATCTTTAGTTTAGCAGATGCGGCAATCGATTTTTCAGGCGCTTATCCAGGTTGGAAGCCCGATACTCGTTCTAGTATTATGAAAACCGTTCGGGATACATACCAATCTCTATTTGGTAAATTACCCGAAATAATGGTGATTCATGCGGGTTTAGAATGCGGTTTATTTAAAACAGCTTACCCCGCTTGGGATATGGTGTCATTTGGTCCTACAATTAAGTTTCCACATTCGCCGGATGAGAAAGTGGATGTAAAAACGGTTGACCAATATTGGCAGCTCCTTGTTGCGGTTTTAAAAAATATTCCGGTAAAATAATCACGATTAGATCAAATTTAATGGCATTAGACTTTAGTCGTAGAAGCTTTTGAACATGAACAATGTATACTGAAATTGCGCAAGTTTTAGGAAATATAATATGATCCAGCCAGAAAAAATAATTATAGCTGACGATCACCCATTATTCAGACAAGCTTTATTAAACACACTGAAAGCACAACTGACGCAAACACAATGGGTTGAAGCACAAACGATTTCTGAATTAGAGCAACAACTTTCGGATAACACCGACAGTGATATGTTGCTATTAGATTTAAATATACCCGGTGCACATGGTTTCAATACTTTGATCCATGTGCGTAACCATTTTCCACAAATACCTGTGGTGATTGTTTCTGCACACGAAGATCAAGAAACTATTGCTAAAGCTATTGAATTTGGAGCGGCGGGTTTTGTACCAAAATCAACACCAGTAGATATTATTTATAAAGCGATTCAACAAGTATTGATGGGCGATATTTGGGTGCCAGAAGCTTTTCAAATAAATGCTAACAATGAAGAGCATGCCGATATCGCTGAACGTGTAGCCAGTTTAACTCAACAGCAATACCGTATATTAATGATGTTTGCCCAAGGCATGCTCAATAAGCAAATTGCATATGATTTGAATGTCTCTGAAGCAACTATTAAGGCGCATGCAACGGCTATATTTAGAAAGCTTAATGTTCGTAATCGCACTCAAGCAGTTATTGCTATTAGCCAGCTCGATATACATGAAACGAGTATTTCAGAATAATAAGATCGACTTTATTTATTTGCCGCTAAAATATTCTATTAAGCTCACAAAGCTCTGTTTTGTGAGTTTTTTTTATGAATATTTATCTTGTAGTTTTTTCGCTAACAATGCGCTCATCATTGCTCTAAGTGAAGCTGGCTTCACTAATTTTCGCATATAACCCACGTTGGCGGCTTTGGTTTTCTCTTCGATATCTTCGTCTGTAGTTGCTGTAATTAATATCGCTGGAATTTCATGAGAGCATTGTGCTCTTAATATAGAAATTAAATTTAAACCGTTATGGTCATTATTTAGCTGGTAATCAACTAATAATATTTGAATATCATTACTATGCTGAGCAAAAAGAGTCTGCGCTTGCTCGAATGAGTTAGCAGCTAACACATTGCACTGCCAAGCCGAAAGTAGCTCTACCATGCCGCTGAGCACGTCAGGATCATTATCAATACACATCACCGTAATATCACTAAACCCTATAGTTATCATAGGTTTTTCAATAACAGGACGAAGCTCTGGCTGAACTTTTTTAAGTGATACAGTGAATTTACAGCCTTTAGATTCTTTGGATTTTAGCCCTAAAGAGTGCCCTAATAATTGCGTTAAACTCTGCGTGATATTAAGCCCTAATCCTAAACCTCTTCCTGATTGTGATTGCGGTGTGTCTAATTGTGTAAATTGTTCAAATACTAAGGTTTGTTTTTCTTCTGGAATGCCAGGACCGTTATCGAGCACTTGAATAATCACTTCTTGATTAATGACTCTTGCACCTAATAATACTTTTCCGGGGCTCGCATAACGAAAAGCATTACCGATTAAGTTTTGTAATATACGGCGTAATAAATTGCGATCAGAATACACCCAAGCTGAGGTTTCAACGAGGCGAAACTGTATATCTTGCTCGATTGCAGAAGCTGAAAACTCTTGGCATAAATCATTGAATAAATCATTTAACGAGAACGCCATAAAATGTGGCTTAATATTACCGCTTTCAATGCGAGCAATTTCACCCAAATCAGCTAATAGGTCATTGGCTACTTTTAGTGAATGGTCAATGTTTTGGACTTGTCTTTTTTGCACATCGTTGAGATTGTCTTGACTGGTTAATGCTGAGGTAAATAACCGTGCGGCTTCTAAAGGTTGCATTAAATCATGGCTACAGGCTTTTAAATATAAACTTTTTTTAATATGCGCTTGTTCTGCTTTTTCTTTAGCTATTTCAAGGGCATCGTTTACTTGTG
Source organism: Thalassotalea sp. (assembly GCA_029249355.1). Taxonomy (GTDB): domain Bacteria; phylum Pseudomonadota; class Gammaproteobacteria; order Enterobacterales; family Alteromonadaceae; genus Thalassotalea_H. The sequence continues at coordinate 13,955 of JAQWHO010000398.1, read as the reverse complement.
CTAACTTTTGAGTGCGCTCTTGAATAATTGCTTCCAAATCAACATTGGTTTCTTTTAACACCTGCTCAGCTTGACGATAGGCCGTTATGTCGGAAAACATCATGACAAAGCCACCATCAGGCAATGGGTTACCTTCTATTCTGATCACTTGGCCATTATCTTGCTGTCGTTCAGAACTATGAGAACTACCACTTCTAAGGTAGTGTAAGCGCCTACTTACTTGGTTTTCTACATCACCTAAACCACATAAACCTTTCCCTGCATTGTAACGAATGAGTTTTTCTATTGGTGCGCCTTTATATATGTATTCTTTAGGATATTTGAATAAATCGATATACTTTTTATTCCAGGCAACAAGGTTCAATTCTTTATCAACAATGGAGATCCCTTCACTGGCGTTTTCTATCGCGCTTTGCAATAAGTTCTCACTGTATTGTTGTCGCTGATTAGATGCATCTTCAACGAGTAGCGCTAAATCATCGAGTTCAATATCTCTACCATCAAGCGCAGAGGACAATACTAAACGTGCGGAAGAAGCGCCCATAACACTGGCAAGCGTTTTTTCTGTATGCTGCAATAAAGATTGGTTATAGGCGGTTGCCCCCAATTCTTTTTTAAAATTCTTGCGTTGAAATTTTGCAAAGCTATTTGACGCCTTAGAAAGCCCTACGAAGCGTGAAACTAACAGTTCTAATTCTTTATAATTAAGGCTTCTATTTTTTCCTCCTGACAGTAGATTCGGTGTTTGCCATTCTAAAAACAAGGATGCTTGAACACGTTCTTGTACCGTTTGACGGCTAATTTTAGACAATGACCACATAACAAAAATATTGGCGGCTAAACTTAATAAACTCGACAAACTATTGGCTGGAATTATTCCATCATTAAATGGCTGTTCATAAAAACCAAATTGTGGAAGAAAATTCAGCATCAGCCACATCATAAAGCCCACCAATATTCCACCATATACGCCAGTTAGGCTTGCTCGTCGCCAATAAAAAGCAGCGACTAATGCAGGAGTTAGTTGAGCAAAAGCGCCAAACGCAACTTCACCTAACGAACTTAATGTATCTGGCGAAGCCAATAAAAATACGCCATAACCTAATAAAATCACGAATAAAACTAACAGTTTTCTAATTTTTAATAAGCGATATCTAAAGTTACTATATTCAGTATTGCTGGTTTTATTTGAACGAAATAGCAATGGAAAAACAATCTCATTACTAAGCATGGTACTTAATGCAATGGAAGAAATTATCACCATTGAACTAGCCGCAGAAATGGCGCCTAAAAAGGCAATTAAGGTAAGCCAAGTTTGCTGTTGAGACCAAGGTAGAAAAAGTACATAAGCATCAGCAGGGACTGAATCGCCCAAAAGCATATGTCCAGCTACTCCCAAAGGTGCAGCAAATAAAGCAAAAACCAGTAAATACAAAGGAAAAATTCGTCGACTTAACCAAGTGTCCTTTTCGTTTTTTAATTCAACAACCATGACTTGAAATTGGCGAGGTAAAGACAAAAATGCAGCCATTACAATTACTAACATGGCAATCATCGACATCAAATTAGGGGTGTTAAAATTTTTGTAAAGTTGAATATTAGCGCCTGATTTATACCAAATGTCACTGGGTGATTCAAAAAGGAAAAAAGTGACGAAAATACCTACCGCTAAAAAAGCGATTAGTTTTACTAAACTTTCAAAAGCGATAGCTAAAACTACGCCGGGGTGACGCTCTGTTACATCAATATTTCTAATACCGAACACAATGGTAAATCCAGCCAAAACCAAACTGACAATTAAACCAAATCCCCAGGTACTAACTGTATTATTAACTTGAAGTTGTTGAAACGAATAAACAATAGCTTTTAGTTGCAGTGCAATGTAAGGCATGGTGCCCACTAAGGCCACAATAGTAACCAAAATAGCTAAGTTATGTGATTTACCAAAACGAGCCGCAAGTAAATCAGCAATTGAGGTTAAATTTAGTTTTAAACTTGTGCGGATAATGCGTTGAATAAATGGCCATGCAAAAATAAACAACAAAATAGGACCAAGGTAAATGGGTATATGAGAAAGAAAGTTGCTTGATGCCTGTCCTGTGGTCCCTAAAAAGCTCCATGATGTGCAGTATACGCCCAATGAAAGTGCGTAAATGATGCTCTGACTTTTTTTGACTAATCGATGACGATATTTATCACCTAAATAGGCAATGAGAAATAGTAATCCGATATAGCTGATACTAATTAAAGTGAGTTGCCAGTTAGGGAACATGAATATACAATTTTTGTTGGTTATTTCTATAAGATATCAAGCTAATAAGCGGATGAAAACTAATGTGATGAAAAGTTTTCATTTTTCATCACATTATCGTTTTTAAGTGATGCTATCTGAAATGACTGGCGCGAGATCATTATATTCATCAAAGATTTTTTGATTGATACCAAGTGACTGTTGTAATGCTTTGTAGTCATCTTCTTTAACGTCTTTTTTTATAAATAGTAAGTAATTTTCACTTAAACGATTGGCTTTATATAATAATTCACCCAATGAATTACGTGTATTCTCTCGTTGTTGTTTTAGTGCCTCTACATATATGGATGGCAGTTGCCATTCTTTGGCAATAAAATATGTCATATCCATCGACATTTCCGTCATCAATGTTTTGTATTCTCTGCTACAAGGCGTTAATGATGAAAAATTATTTTCCATACCTTCAGAAATGTAATTAAATATAACGATGCGACCTAAATCATGAATTAAACCAATAAAATAGGCGTCTGCGGAATTTTGTTTTTCATTTTTTGCTAGTAACTCACATAAAGTGGCACATTGCACCGAGTGAACCCAAATGATCCGACCATAAAGCTGATAATATAAAGGCTTACAAGGAATAACATCAGCCATTAATAACGTACTCGCTATTTTCATTAATCCCGCAATACCGAGTAAGGAAGTTGCCTTACTTAAATAAATAATTTCTTTGTTAGTACGATTATACTTTGCAGTATTAGCTACTTTGAGTACTTCAGCTGCAAAAGCGGGATCCAATTCAATAATATCCACAAAAGTAAAGAAGTCGGCATGCGGATCATTCAAGGTATCTAACAGCTTCACCAACATCGCAGGTAAGATTGGTATTTGCTTCTTCAGTTGATGAGGGTTTTTTAACACCCTAATAATATGATTTAAGGTGTTTTTTTCTAGTGTGCTCATTGCCCCGTTTGTATTAATACTGCCAAACATAACATCATAGAAGTCAGTATTTAACGCTTCGGTTGCAAGTCCTTTTACATTGTTTTGTTGTGAAATGAACATAAAACCTAAAAACCACGAGTAAGATTTAATGAAAAACTGCTATGAGTATAGCGGAATAAAATAGATAAATACCTGAACAACAACAAATATTATTTATTAAATAGTAATAGGATGTGTTGATCTTTCGCAAGCTTTTTTTAATTAATAGTCTTATAAATTGGCAGTAAAAAATTCAACGGATTAGTTCTATATAGTTCGTGACAATATAATTTATGAATCAAGGTTGCGTTCTTTAGGATCATCGCTTAGATATTCTACAAATTCGATTTCAAAACCGTCTGGATCGATAAAATAAACGTTTTTTCTATAAGGTTCTTCTGCACCTTCTTTATCTACGGCAAAACCAGCTTTTGCTAAACGTTTGATTACTTGATCGAGATTGCATGTTACAAAAGCAAAATGAGAAAGCCCCAATTGATGACCGGTAAGATCTCTATTTTGATTCTCGCCACCATTGTTGAAAGTAATATATTGATAATCATCACCAAAATGTAACCAGTCTCTAGTTTTTCCGTACCATTCTCTACTGCCTTGACTCCGAATAAACCACTGTGGAAAAGCCGCTTGATAAAAAGTAAGGGCAGCAGGTATATTTTTTACCACTAAGTTCAAGTGTTCTAGATAAATCATTTTCTTTCCTTTTTTAATACAATTTTTGGTTTACTTGCTCGAGTTATTTGTTTTGCATAGTTTGGTTAAAATATTTAAATGACATTGTAAAAAACTTCCTTAGGCAGTTATTTTTAGGCGTTTTATTCTTATTTATTTTCATTTTTACTATCCACTATTAGTTAAAGTGAATACACTTTAAAACCTCAAGTAGGGTTGAGGTAAAGTCTTTTTTCGATAAAATATTATTAGGGACATTAATTTATGGATAAAAAATTAGAAGAAGCGAGTCTCACCGTTGGCAAAGTCGCAAAACGTTGCGGAGTAAAAGTGTCAACGCTGCATTTCTATGAAGAAAAAGGGTTGATTAGAAGTTGGCGAAACCAAGGTAATCAACGACGCTACAAAGCCGAGGTTTTAAGACGTGTTTCGGTGATTAAAGCGGCGAAAAAAATGGGAGTCAGCTTACAAGAAATTAAACAGGCTTTTGCGTCTTTACCTAACAACCGCACACCTGACAGTGCCGATTGGGAAAAACTTGCCAGCAGTTGGCGCGAAAGCTTAAATGCTCGAATTCATTATTTAGAAAACTTAAGAGATCACTTAAGTGGCTGTATTGGTTGCGGTTGTTTATCTCTCAAACGATGCCCTTTATACAATAAAGATGATGAACTATCCGCTGAAGGTGTAGGTCCTGTGATATTAGAGAAGAAAGCGATAGAACCCGCTTAACGTGAGAGCCTTACTAAATAACACCCTCACTTAGTCGTTAACCTATTAAGTTACTTTGCTTTAGACTATATACTTGGAATTATTGAGTTGTTTGCGTATAAAATTCAGCAAAATATTTACCGCCTTTTATCTCAATAATCACCCTTAACTTTGCGCTATCGCCTTTGTTAGAAAGCAAGGTACCAATTGGCGTTTCTCGTTTCCAATAATAAGGGCTGTCTTTCATACCTAATTGATAAGGCTTAGCTTGATTATTTTTATCGACTAAAAATAGTGTTGCGGTGTCTAGTGGATAAGTGGAATTCACTGTAGTAATGCCATTTGCATCCATGACATTAATTTCAAATTCTCCTGATTTTAAAATGCATTTTTGGTTACTTACATCACAATGACCAAACGGGACTAATTCAAAAGCACGCTCTTGTTGCGCTTCACTTTCTTCCCATAAATCAGCTAGAGCGAAACCTAAAATAGTCAGAATAGGGGCAACGAGAATGGCTGTTTTAGTGTGTTTATTCATAAGTATCCTGTAGTGCTTATTTTTATAATGTTTTGCTTAATTTATGCTTTGATAGTGAAGTAAATAAATAAATTAAGCAAAAGATTACTAATATAATTATTAGAAAATAAAGGCTCTAATTCTTAAGAATTAGAGCCTTTATGCGCTAATTAAATAGCGTTTTTAAAGATATTCAATTAATGATTGTGAGCACCCGCAACTTCACCATGCGGTGTACGGAAGTTCGTTACCAAATCTTGAATATGAGATGGCGCAGGACCAGTTACTTTCAACATTGCGAAAGCTACTACAAAGTTAACAAAAGCACCAACAGAACCAAACGCATTTGGAGAAATTCCGAAGAACCAGTTAGGTTCCATGCCACCTAGGAATGAAGTACCTGGGATAAACATAATTCCTTTGTGTTGGAATACGTATAACATTGTTACACCGATACCAGAACACATGCCAGCAATGGCTGCTTTACTGCTCATTTTCTTAGAGAAAATACCCATCATTAATGCAGGGAAGATTGACGATGCAGCTAAACCAAAGGCTAGTGCAAATGTCCCTGCGGCAAAGCCAGGCGGGTTCAAACCGAGATACCCCGCCACACAAACAGATATTGTCATAACGATACGACTCGCCATTAACTCTGTTTTCTCATCCATGTCAGGTACTAATACACCCTTCATCAAATCATGTGAAATAGCCGAGGATATTGCTAGTAATAAACCTGCAGCGGTTGATAATGCGGCAGCTAAACCACCAGCAGCAACCAATGCGATAACCCAGTTAGGTAAGTTTGCAATTGCAGGGTTAGCTAATACCATAATGTCACGGTCAACTTTAACCATTTCATTCGTTGCTTTGTCCGCTGTGTATTGAACTTTACCGTCACCATTTTTATCTTCAAAGGCTAAAAGGCCTGTTTTTTCCCACTCTTTAAACCATTGTGGACGCTCAGCATATTCAAGATTTTGGCCGGCTGCTGGTTCAATGGTATTCATAAGATTGAAACGAGCCATAGCGCCAACTGCTGGAGCAACTGTATATAATAAAGCGATAAATACTAACGCATAACCTGCTGATTGACGTGCTGCTTTCACTGAAGGAACTGTGAAGAAGCGCATGATTACGTGAGGTAAACCTGCAGTACCAATCATAAGGGACAATGTATAAGCAAACATTTCAACATCGCCTAACGTCGAGGTTGTATATTCTTTAAAGCCTAACTCTGAAACTACAGTGTCTAGTTTATCTAATAAATAAACACCACTACCATCAGCTAACGTTGAGCCTAAGCCCAATTGAGGAATAGGGTTGCCAGTTAGTTGTAATGAAATAAATACTGCAGGAATGGTGTAGGCAGTAATTAATACAACATATTGAGCTATTTGCGTGTAAGTAATACCTTTCATACCACCAAGGGTAGCGTAAACAAATACTACGAACATACCTATGTAAAGACCCATATCATATTCAACTTCTAGGAAGCGAGAGAATGCAACACCCACACCTTTCATTTGACCAATGATATACGTTAATGATGCGATAATTAAACAAACAACAGCAACAATACGTGCAGCTTTTGAATAATAACGATCACCAATAAACTCAGGGACAGTAAATTTACCATGCTTACGCATGTAAGGTGCTAAACACAGCGCTAGTAATACGTAACCGCCTGTCCAACCCATTAAGAATACTGAGCCGCCGTAACCTAAGAATGCAATTAAACCGGCCATTGAAATGAATGACGCTGCACTCATCCAGTCGGCACCAATTGCCATACCGTTTTGTAGTGGCGTTATTCCACCACCAGCGGCGTAAAATTCACTTGTAGAGCCCGCACGAGCCCACCAAGCAATAAAGAAATAGAGTGAAAAAGTACCGCCAACGGCGATCCACGTATAGAGTTTTAACTCATCCATTATGAATCCTCGACGTTATATTTTTTATCAAGGTCATTCATTTTCTTACCGTACCAGAAAATCAAACCTACGAATGTGTAAATTGAGCCTTGTTGTGCAAACCAGAAACCTAGTTTGTACCCACCTAGACGGATTGCATTTAATGGCTCTACTAAAAGTAAACCAAAACCAAATGAAACCACGAACCAGATCGCAAGACAGATGAATATTAGGCGTAGATTTTCTTGCCAATATGACTGTTTGTCTTCCATTGTATTCTCCTAGCATTGAGCTTATTCGCTCATGAATACGCGTTTTATAATTTTTTTACGCGTTAATTAACCTGTTATTTTATTTAGCAAAATCAATTATTGATTTTAGATTTACCGTACCATGTCAGCGATGTAGTAAAGGTAAAAATCTATAATGAATCTTAGCTACATTAAACACTAACAAGCTTTTGAAAGAGGAGGTATTACACTTTAGTCTAGTTCGGTAAAATAAAGTTAGCCTTTGTAGATAAAATGCACTACAAACAAAGGGTCACCATTACTAATAAGATAATTATGGATACTGAATTAGCTGAAATTTCTACCTTTGTACAAGCGATCCCACCCTTTGATCAACTCCCTTCGTTGTTACTGGGGAAAGTTATCAAAGCTTTTAGTATTTGTTATGTAAATAAGGATCAAACGTTACCGCCTCAGTATTGTGTGAACCGCCCATTGTTCATGATAAGAAAAGGTGCGCTTACTTACCGAGACAATACAGGTGAATTACTCGGTAAATATGGCGAAGGCGATCTTTGTACCGTATTTTGCCAAGAAAATTTAGCCTCAGACATTAAGGTGATCACAGAAGAAGACACACTTTTATATAGTATTGATTATCATGAACTTGAGCGCTTAGTTGCTGATTATCCTGCGGTAATTAATTTTTTCTCACACAGTGCTGAAGAGCGACTTAATGACAAAATGAGCCAAGTGAATGAAGACGCTATAATTGCTTCTTCATTATTAAATACTGGTATTAATCAGTTTTATCATACCCCTGTTGCAACTATTGCGCATAATCGTTCAATTCAGGACGCCGCGATCAAAATGACAGAACATAAATTTTCTTGTCTAGTCATTGTTGATGATGGTGATAAGAATGCTTCTAAGGCGACCAAAGCGGTTGGCATTGTTACGGATAAAGATTTACGACAACGTTGCATTGCTAAAGGACTCGACTTTGCGAATCCTGTCAGTGAGATAATGACGTCTAATATGCTCACCATTAATCATGACAGTAGTGCATATGACGCGTTAATGCTGATGACTGCTAAACGGATACATCATTTGCCCGTGATGAGAAATAATCAACTGCATGCCATGGTTACCATTACCGACCTAATGAATAATGAAAGTCAAAATGCGGTTAATTTAACGCATATTATTCGTAAAGCGAAAAGTGTTGATGAACTGGCTGAAACAAGTTTGCTATTGCCTAAATTGCAAATTCGTATGGCTAAACTTGGCACTACCGCAGATCATGTTGGTAAAAGTATTAGTGCGATCACTATGGCGTTTACCATCCGTTTAATTGAACTGGCAGAAAAGCAATTAGGGCAAGCTCCTGTTCCTTATGCATGGCTAGCCGCAGGGTCTCAAGCGAGACAAGAGCAATTTGCTCATTCTGATCAAGATAATGCACTTATTATCTCTGATAAAATGACGCCTGAGGACGACAAATGGTTTGAACAATTAGCGACTTTTGTTTCTGATGGATTGGCCAAATGTGGCTTTATTTATTGTCCGGGCAATATCATGGCGACAAATAATCAATGGCGACAACCGCAAAAAAAATGGCATGAATACTTTAGAAAGTGGGTAGAAACACCTAGCCCAAAAGCGTTATTAAACAGTAGTGTATTTTTTGATTTAACGACTGTTTATGGAGACGCCTCTTTACTTGAAGAGGTTCGAGCACGTTTACTGAAAAAAACAAAAGGAAATACCTTGTTCTTAGCGCATCTTTCTAAAAATGCGTTAGCACTTCGTCCGCCACTTGGCTTTTTCAGAGATTTTGTTTTGATTAAAAATGGCGAAAATAAGAATGTGCTTGATTTAAAACATAACGGTATCGCGCCTATTGTAGATTTAGCCAGAATTTATGCATTGAGCGAAGGTGTGGCAGCAACGAATACTATTGAACGATTACGGCAAGTGGCAGGCACTCCTTCGCTAACTAAAGCTTCAGCGGCAAATTTAATTGATGCCTATGAGTTTTTGGGATTATTGCGCATGGCACATCAAGCAAAAAAACTACAAGCGCATGAACAGCCTGATAATTACCTAGCTCCTAAGAATATTTCTAAGCTTGAACGAGAGCATTTAAAAGATGCCTTTAAGGTGATCAAAACTTTGCAAGATAGTCGTCAGTCTGCATATTAATGATGAGCTTCCTATGTTAAGTCACCACTCATTTTTTAAATGGCTCATTGGTTATGAAATTCAACGTAAACGAAATTTATTACGAGCGCCAGAAGGGCCTTTAAAAGACTTTTTATCAGTACCATTTCCCAGCGTGAATAGTCTTTTTAAAGAAGCAGATATTCTAGCGGTAGATTTTGAAACTACTGGGCTAGACGCTGTTCAAGATAAATTACTGAGCGTTGGTTTTGTTGAGTTATCCCAACAACACATCAAATTAAACACTTGTTATCATCAAATTATCAATACCAAGCAAAAGCTCAAAGCTGATAACGTTATTATTCATCAAATTACAGATCAACAACAAAAGCAAGGTCTACCTTTAGAGGTAGTTGTCGAAGATTTACTAAAAGCGCTAGCAGGTAAAGTCATGCTAGTACATTATGCGCGGATAGAGCGCGAATTTCTTCAACAAGCTTGTCTTGAACTATATGGCCTTGCACCATCATTTCCGATGATAGATACCCTTGTTATTGCAAAACGAAGACTAGATAAAAAAGATGTTGCATATGATCCGTCAGAATTAAAGTTAGGTGCATTAAGAGAAAACCATCAACTTCCTCAATACTTTGCTCACAATGCCCTTAATGATGCGATAGCTACCGCTGAGTTGTTACTTGCTCAAACGTCAAACTATCCGGTTAAAACTGCTTTAAAAGAGTTTTTATTGTAAGTTATTTCAACAAGTTATATTTGTAAGTATTTCAATAATAAATAACCGTATTAATCGTGCATGCTTGGTGGGTTTACGTTAATATTTCTGGTGAACTCAATTGAATAATACTAAGGAAGGTTTATGGATGAATTTATGTTCGGTGGCTTAATTGTTTTGGTGACAGCGGTTTTACCTTGTTTAGTGTTTGGTTACCTGATTGCTTTTCAAGGGCGTCGCGGCTTAATTTCTGGTTGGAATGATAATAAAGTTTCAGAACCAGAAAAAGGTGGAAGAATAATCGGAATTAGCTTAATCATTATGTCGGTTTTATTAGCTATTATTACCATATTATGGTTTGTACGTTTTTTTACCGAAGAAGAGTTGACTTATTATTTACTGCCGACTATTTCTTTACCATTAATTGCTGCTATTTACGTTAAAATAAAGTTCAGAATAAATTAAGAGCTAGATAACTATTATTGCTGTAAGTTAGATAAATGAAATAGTATTACTTAAATTTTGTATTGCCATAAAAGGAAAAATTATGAATAAATTGCTCCACATCATTATCGCTTTGTTACTACCGCCAGTCGCTGTATTTTTGAAAAGTGGTGTCGGTAAAGACTTACTAATTAATATCGTTTTGTGCCTCTTTTTCTATATTCCTGGCGTGTTGCACGCTCTGTGGCTTATCACCAAAGATTAGCTTAGGTTCATAGGTTCATACCCTTAACACTTTATTGCTTTTGTTAGTGGGGCTAGGTTTGTCGATTTAAAGGATATTCAATGAGCTTAGTGAAAAACTTCAGGATGATGTCGCTCTATAATCAACGAATAAATACGCAATTAATGGAATGCTGTCTTGCGCTACCTTCCTCTACCTTAGAGAAGAACACGCATTCTTTTTTTACTGATATTGTCAGTTATTGGAATCACCTACTTTTTGGTGATTTGATTTTATTAAGACGTTTAGCCTTAAATAATGTTGCCCAGCTTTCTCTAGATGACTTTGTTGATTTTCCTTCTCCTTGTTCACCGACCGATATTTATTCAAAAAATGTGGTAGAAATTGCTGCGTTAAGGAAGCAATTGGATGAATTAATCATTGTGTATTGTGGGAGCTTAACGGATGAAGAGTGTGAGCAATTTATTTCATATACTACGACTGAAGGTGAACAAATAACTAAAGCTGTCGCTGATGTTATTCAACATATTTTTAATCATCAAACTCATCACCGAGGTCAATTAACCTGTGTTTTAAGCCAATTTGGTGTCGATTATGGCTGTATGGATTTACCTGTGATTGTTGCTGAAGGTAGCCGATCTGAATTTTCGCCTAAATAAAAATTAAATATTAAAAAAATAGCCCTATGAGAAACGAATTAAGAGCTAAAATCATTGAAGTTTGCGATAACAAAATTGCGAAGAAAGGTACAAGTGTTGGTGTTTCATTTTATGCTTTTTTTGCCAATAAAAATGATACGCCAGAATTATTAATGGAAGCGGCTACATGGTGGATTCAAACCCATCAACTCGACCACTTTGTTAAGGCAGAAAAGATTAAAGAGATGATTATAAAAGGACTCTAGCGTCCAATAAGCATAATTAACTGAGGAGTATTCATGTCAGAATATTTTGCCAAAATTAATTGGCTCAGACAGCCGAATGAAAGTTTTCTTGATAATCGTTATAGCCGAGGTCATGAATGGACTTTTGATGGCGGCGTAACCGTAAAAGCTTCATCTTCACCTCACATTGTACCTTTACCTTATTCAGTGGCAGAAAATGTTGATCCTGAAGAAGCATTTATCGCCTCTTTGTCTAGCTGTCACATGTTATTCTTTTTATCGATAGCAGCTAAACGAAATTTTGTGGTTGATTCTTACGTCGATAATGCTGTTGGTGTTATGAATAAAGATCGCGACGGTAAAATCTCGATGACTAAAGTAACCCTAAAACCTTTCGTGAAGTTTTTCGGAGATAAACAGCCTACTTTTGAGCAATTAGAAAAAATGCATCATCAGTCGCATGAACAGTGTTTTATCGCTAACTCAGTTAAAACTGAAATTGTCACTGAAATCCATACCTAAGATAACTGACTTATGAATCAAGCAATTGTTGGATATCACTTGGATGAAAACGATGATTGGGTGGCAGAGCTAGCCTGTGATCATTATCAACATGTCAGGCATCAACCTCCGTTTATTAATCGCCCATGGGTAATATTAGAAAAAGGTCGTAATGCGATGCTAGGTCATCAATTATCTTGTAAAAAATGTGATGAAGGTGCAGCTAAAGATCATATTCATACAGTGAAATAATATCAGTAACAATACAACCCGCTGTTGATATCTCGATAAGCTAATAGCCAAAAAACTTATAGTCGACTATACAAATAGCAGACTATAAGTTTAACTTCTTAGTTAATGATTATGGATTAGCTGTTAACGTTAGAGTCACACCAGAAGCGCTACTATATCCGTAAACATCAATATACCAAGTACCAGCTGCTGGATTGTTAAATGAACAAGATTCATTGTTTCCACCTAACCAAGGACGACAGTCATAATTACTACTCGTTGATTGAGATCCATAGTTAATATACAAATCAGCATCACCAGAGCCACCTGAAATAGCAATATCCATATCAGAATATCCTGCAGGTAAGTTGTACGTATAACGTTTCCATGCAGATTGCGCTACTGAAACACCACTGACACTTTCACTGATTGGGTCTAAACCGCCTGAACTACCTTGATAACTGCCTGTTAAACTTACACCACTAATTTGGTTCCAAGCTTGTACCATTACATAATATGTACCGGTTTGAACATTAGAAATAGTACAGGTTTCATTACTTGTCGATGTAGTGCTGTTGCAATCAAAAGTTGAAAGCGTTGGTGCATTAGCAAATCGAACAAATAAGTCAGCGTCGCCGCTACCGCCAGATGTTGTAAACGTTAAGTTGCTTGCACCAGCAGGTACATCTAATGTAAATAGCATTTCAGCTTTTTCAGCACCAGAAATGTTATTTTTTGCTACACCATTTTGTAATACTTCAGTCGTGTTACCTGTTGATGGACATGCACCTACACCTACAGCACACCATGCGGTTTCAACCGCTGTTTTTTCACCTGCACCATATAAATCTAACGCTGCTTGAGCAGTTGCACTTCTCGCTCCAGCAAAGTTAGTACTTTGGCTCATGTAAGTTGTTAAAGCGCGGTAAAATATTTGTTCTGCTTTAAGTAAACCAATACCATTTACCGTTGCAGTTGATTTGTTTCTAGGATGAGTTCCGCCATCTGTAACTAAAGCAAACGCAAGATTAGCAATACCTGAATTACCATGGACGCCGCCTTGATCATTGTTGTTGTTTGGGTTGCTTACATAAGGAATACGCTCAGGCCACCAATCTTTAGAATAATTATCTTGCGTTGGGTTTTTCATGTAACGCATTGCATCGCCACTCACGCCTGGCGTATAACTTTCTTCGGCTAATAACCAATCAGCTTGAGTGGTATTATCTCGATAAGCTTTTGCAGCGACACCTAAAATATCAGACCAAGCTTCGTTTAGTGCACCTGAAGCATTATTGTAAATAAGGTTTGCCGTATATTGAGTTACACCATGGGTAAGTTCATGACCAATAACATCAAAGCTTAATGTTAAATCATCTAATACTTGACCATCACCATCGCCATACATCATTTGGCTACCTGTCCAATAGGCATTTGCTACGTTATTGCCTAAATGA
>JAQWHO010000397.1 GCA_029249355.1 Thalassotalea sp. | reverse complement strand
CATTGGTCTTGAACATCAACGAATTTATCACCCGCTTTGTTGTAGTTTTCAAAAGACTCATTACGTAAACCAATACGGGCAACGATATCTTCTGTTACCTGCCATGTATCTTCAATATAAAAAGCCGCTGATTTGGTTTCGAAATCACCTTGGTTAATATAAAACTCTTGACGTACTGTTGTACAATCAAGCTGCCCCATATCTAACATATCACCATCACAACCTTGATAGCGGTATGCTACTCCACCCGCACGTTGAGTATTTTCAGAAGCTTCCATTTCTTCGTAATCGATACCAAAACGTAAAGTATGATCATCGTGTACATACCAATCCACATCGAAACGATAAGCCGTACGTTTGTCATTTTGTACTGAAGGTGTAAATAAACCAAATGCACCAAATTCACGACCTGAATAACGCTCATAAATGGCAGGTTTAGTACCTAGAGGATTATCACCTAAGTTCAAGTTACTGTAACTAGCTTCGTTAATTGAGTATTGCGCACTAACGGTTAAGTCATCAGTTAAAATACCGGTATATTTAAGACCCCAAGTTTTACCACCGCGCTCTAAAATATAGTCACCGTACCATTCACCGGTAGTGTCACTGTCTGGGCTATATAAATTTTTAGTACTTTCTAACTCTGAAGTGTTGTCCCAACCAGTAAATTCTAAAATATGATCATCAGTAATATACCAATCTAGTTTTAAGGCAAATAATGTATCATTCGCTTCACGATCATAAATAGCGCTGCTGTTTGCATAGTCACTATCACGTTGTTCTTGGTTAACTAAACCAAAAAAGAATAATTTATCTTCGATTAACGCGCCACTTGCCCAAAGGTTAATGTTAGTTTTGCCAACATTATCCTTTTTATTTACGATATAATATTCAGAACCTGAAGCATCAATATCATCTTGACCAGTTCTAAATACATCAGGTTGGTTTTCACGCATTGAGCCGGGTTCAAAATAAGCACTTGCGCCAAATTTAAATTCGTTTGTACCACTTTTAGTAACTGCGTTTACAACACCACCTGTTGAACGACCAAATTCAGCAGAATAACCACCAGTTTTAACTTCAAAAGATTTGTACATTTCAAATGGTAATTCTGAACCACCTAAACCGTTACGGAAGTTAGTTGTGTTTATGCCGTTTACGTAATAAGTGTTCTCACCTACTGATGAACCACCGAAAGAAGCAAAGTTACCGAAATCGCTATCACCTTTAATTGTTCCTGGCGCTAACATGGCAACAGAAGTTACATCACGAGAGATTGGAACCTTATTTAAATATTCAACATCAACGATTAGTTGAGATTCACTTGATGCAACATCAATAGCAGAAATTGCTGCACCAGTAACGGTAATACGCTCAACATCACCCGCTTCTAATGTTAAATCAACCGTAGTAGAACCAGCTGCGCCAACTCTTAATGATTTTTGTTGTAAAACAGTAAAACCATCTTTTTTTTGCTTCTAAAGAATAGTTTCCTGAAGGTAATAAAGGAAAACGATAATTACCTTGAGAGTCAGATTGAACAGAACGAGTTAGACCCGTTGTTAAGTTTTTAATGGTAATTGTTACGTTCGCTAGAACATTACCTGATTGGTTTACTGAAGTACCTGTAATAACACCATCATTTGCCATAGCAGGAATTGCTACACCTAATGACATTGCAACAGCTGCAGCCGTTACTGAACGTTTAAACGATTTAGAAATATTATTTCTCATTTTATGTTTCTCTCTGGACTATTAATTATTATTTATTATTGTTATTTCTATTTATGTATAAATGTTACATAACGTAACATTTACACATAATACTGCCTGAATTAAAGAATTATTCAAGTGGTTTATCAAACCCGCTTGTTTACTTTTGAAAAATAACAACAGCAAAATAAAACGCCTAATAACAACAACTTAAACCAACTTATTGTTTTTCAATTTCTCTATGTAATAAATTCAATACACTCCACGGCTATTCACTTTCATTTAAAGTTAATGTTTGACAAAGAAAATGTAACTTTAACGTAACATTTTGCAATATCTATAATATTTATCCGCCTATCGTTTTTATTAAATTTGTATAAGTCCTTACAAATCGATAGAACACTTGATTGTTTTTAGGTAGACGGAGTAGTATTAAAGAATTATAAATTTCTATGGGTAAACTATGGTTACCGACACTGATGGCTATGTACATATTATCGAGTACCTTACTGAGCATCTAAGTATTTTCGAGAATAGTGCAGTGACAGATTCATCTAATGATTCTGTTATGGCTGTTATCGAGCAAGAACTCAGTGAACAAATCATCATGGTTTGTAATCAGAATGAACAGCTATCTTTTAATCAACGTAATATAATTATTCGTGAGGTTGATGCGATTGTTTATGATCTCGAAGAAATATTATCGGGAGTTGTTAATAACCCTGTAACTTATGAACAAAATACATTTTTAAAAGAATTTGCTTTATTAATTAAAAACCTTTTTGATACCGAAGTTCATGCGGGTGTCCTCAAGTAATCCTCTCATATTCCTAGTCTAACTATCTTATATCAGTTATTATTTTCTTTTTAAGGAGATAATATGAAAGCACAAGTTAAGTGGATAGGCGATGAAATGTTCGCGGGTATATCTGAAAGCGGACATACCATTGTTTTAGATGCAAATGCAGGTAATTTAGCTCCAAGTCCATTAGAAAATATTTTAATTTCACTTGGAGCTTGCTCGTCGGTTGATGTAGTTAGTATTTTAAAGAAAACACGCCAAGATGTTAAAGGCTGTAAAGTTGAAATAACTGGAACGCGAGTAGATTCTGTTCCAAAACTTTTCTCAGATATTCATTTACATTTTGTCATTTCTGGCAATAACGTTGCTGATAAACATGTTGAAAAAGCAGTAGGCCTTTCTGCCGATAAATATTGTTCTGTCGCGTTAATGCTAAATAAATCAGTAAATATCACCCATGATTTTTCAATTATAGATCCTGAGTAAATTTATTAACTAAGTAATAACCTTAATTATAAATCACTCATCCAATCTAGTTGTTTATTAGCTTCATGCTTTTTTTGCATAAGCTCTTGAATCAATGGAGTTAATATTAGCTCCATTGCTAATCCCATCTTTCCTCCAGGCACAACTAAAGTATTCATACGAGACATGAATGCGCCTTCAATCATGCTAAGAAAATAAGGGAAGTCGATATGATTGCCATCACGACAACGTATTACAACAAAACTCTCATCCAACGTTGGGATCGCCTTAGCACTGAAAGGATTGGATGTGTCAACTGTTGGTACGCGCTGAAAATTTATATGAGTGCGTGAAAATTGAGGGGTTATGAAAGAAATATAATCTTCCATACTTCTGACAATACTTGCAGTAACCGCTTCTCGGCTATGACCACGCTGATTAGTGTCTCTAATTATTTTTTGAATCCATTCGAGGTTAACGATAGGCACCATACCAATCAATAAATCGACATGTTTGGCAACATCATTTTTTTCTGTTACTACTCCGCCATGAAGCCCTTCATAAAATAACAGATCAGTACCTTCGCCTAAAGCTTCCCAAGGGGTAAATGTACCCGGCATTTGATTATAAGGTACAGCTTCATCAAAAGTGTGCAAATACCGGCGCATTTTGCCTTTACCTGTATCAGAGTAGTCTCTAAATAACCTTTCTAATGAACCAAAATCATTAGCTTCATCGCCAAAATAACTTATATTTCTTTTGTCTTCTCTGGCCTTTCTTTTCTCTAGATCCATTTCTTGGCGAGAATAACGATGGAAACTATCCCCTTCGACTTTTGCAGAAACAATTCCTAACGTTCTAAAGATATGCTCAAAGGACTCAGTCGTAGCAGAAGTGCCAGCTCCAGATGAACCTGTTACAGCAATTATAGGATTGCGAGACGACATAAATTTAAGCCTTTGATAAGAGGGAGTAATGTTATACGAAGAATATCAAGTCAGGTCAAGAAAGTTCTTAATAATGCTAAATTGTGATGAAATTTAGACAATAAAAAACGGAGCATTATGCTCCGTTTTTAAATTAGTCACTTAGTTACAAACTGTAATTAAGCTTCTTCGCTAACTTCTTCAACTTCTTCAACAGCTTCTTCAACTGCTGGACGGTCTACAAGTTCAACGTAAGCCATAGGCGCTTTATCACCAGTACGGTAACCACATTTTAAAATGCGAGTGTAACCACCTGGACGCTCTTGGTAACGATCACCAAGTTCATTAAATAAAATACCTACTACTTCTTTATCTTGTGTACGAGCAAACGCTAAACGGCGATTTGCAACACTGTCGGTCTTAGCCAATGTAATTAATGGCTCTACTACCATACGTAGTTCTTTAGCTTTAGCTACAGTCGTTTTAATAACGCCGTGCTTAACTAAAGAGCTTGCCATATTGCGGAACATCGCTTTACGATGACTGCTATTACGGTTTAACTGGCGACCGCTTTTACGATGACGCATAAGTTAATCCTTATATCTCAACTTATTAATAAACGATGATCGACTTAGTCGTTATCAGCAATGCTTTCAGGCGGCCAATTTTCAAGGCGCATACCTAAAGATAAACCACGAGACGCTAATACGTCTTAGATTTCTGTTAGAGACTTCTTACCTAAATTAGGCGTTTTAAGAAGCTCTACTTCAGCACGTTGTACTAAATCACCAATGTATTGTATTGCTTCTGCTTTTAAACAGTTAGCAGATCGAACAGTAAGTTCAAGATCATCAACTGGGCGTAACAATATCGGATCAAATAGAGGTTTTTCCTCTTTAGGCTCTTCTTGAGTAATATCACGTAACTCAACAAACGCATCTAGCTGTTCAGCTAAAATTGTTGAAGCGCGACGGATAGCTTCCTCAGGATCTAACGTACCGTTAGTTTCCATATCAAGAACCAATTTATCCAAATCTGTACGTTGTTCAACACGTGCAGAATCAACATCATAAGCAATTCTAACTACAGGACTGAAAGATGCATCAACTAACAAACGTCCAATTGCACGATCTTCTTCCTCGGCATCGCGACGAGTTGAAGCAGGAACGTAACCACGACCCATTTCAACTTTAATGCGCATACTGATAGAGCCATCACCGGTAAGGTGACAGATCACATGATCTGGATTTGCAATTTCTACATCTCCATCATGCTGAATATCAGCTGCCGTTACAGGGCCTTCACCAGACTTAGTTAATGTAAGATAGGCTTCATCTTTGCCTTCTAACAAAACTGCTAGCCCTTTAAGGTTTAACAATATTTCGATGATGTCCTCTTGAACACCTTCTTTACTACTGTACTCATGTAATACACCATCAATTTCTACTTCAGTTACAGCACAACCTGGCATTGAAGATAAAAGTATACGACGTAAGGCATTACCTAAAGTGTGACCAAAACCACGTTCTAATGGCTCTAAAGTAACTTTAGCGCGTGTAGCACTAACAGTTTCAATATCAACCAAGCGTGGTCTAAGAAATTCGGTTACAGAACCCTGCATATATGTCCTCTCTTAAAGTGCTACTTTACTTAGAGTAAAGTTCAACTATCAACTGTTCATTAATTTCGGCAGATAAGTCTGAACGATCTGGAACGCGTTTAAAAACACCTTCTAGCTTCTTATTATCTACTTCAACCCAGACAGGCTTCTCACGTTGTTCAGCCA
Source organism: Thalassotalea sp. (assembly GCA_029249355.1). Taxonomy (GTDB): domain Bacteria; phylum Pseudomonadota; class Gammaproteobacteria; order Enterobacterales; family Alteromonadaceae; genus Thalassotalea_H. The sequence goes on along the minus strand of JAQWHO010000397.1, from coordinate 3,359 downwards.
ATTCTAAAGCAGCGATAATACGCGCTTGAGTTTTAGACTTCTCACGAACAGAAACTGCATCTTCAGCTTTAACAGTGAAAGATGGAATATTAACTACACTTCCATTCACTACGATAGCTTTATGGCTAACAAGTTGACGTGCTTCAGCACGTGTACTTGCATAACCCATGCGGTATACAACGTTATCTAAACGTTTTTCTAAAAGTTGTAACAAGTTTTCACCTGTATTACCTTTTAGACGCGCAGCTTCTTTATAGTAGTTACGGAATTGCTTCTCTAGTACGCCATAAATACGACGAACTTTTTGTTTTTCACGAAGTTGAACACCATAATCAGATAAACGACCGCGACGTGCGCCGTGCTGACCTGGGATCATTTCGAATTTACATTTAGTGTCAATTGCTCTTACACCACTTTTAAGAAACAAATCTGTTCCTTCGCGGCGGCTAAGCTTTAACTTTGGACCTAAATATCTAGCCATTTTCTTTCTCCAACTATCCTAAAAACAAGCGTCTAAACGCGACGTTTCTTAGGAGGACGACAACCATTATGAGGAATCGGTGTAACGTCAGTAATGTTGGTGATTTTAAAACCAGCAGCATTTAAAGCACGGATTGCAGATTCACGACCTGGACCCGGACCTTTAACGAACACTTCAATATTCTTCAAGCCAAACTCTTGTGCAGCTTTACCAGCACGATCTGCAGCTACTTGCGCAGCAAATGGAGTTGATTTACGTGAACCACGGAAACCAGAACCACCAGCAGTCGCCCAAGATAATGCATTACCTTGACGGTCTGTAAGAGTTACGATTGTGTTGTTGAAAGAAGCATGGATATGAGCCATGCCATCAGCAACTTGTTTTTTTACGCGTTTACGCGTACGTACAGGTGTTTTAGCCATTGTCTAGTTCCTCTTACTTCTTAATTGGCTTACGAGGACCTTTACGGGTACGCGCATTTGTTTTAGTGCGTTGACCACGTAGAGGAAGACTGCGACGGTGGCGAATACCACGGAAACAACCTAAATCCATAAGACGTTTAATGTTCATTGAAACTTCACGGCGTAAATCACCTTCTACGGTATATTTATCCACTTCTGCGCGAAGCAAATCAATTTTTGCTTCGTCTAATTCACTGATCTTCGTAGATTCATCAATACCAGCCGACGCACAAATAGCTTTTGCACGAGTTTGACCAATACCATAAATCGCAGTAATGGCGATTACTGCATGTTTACGATCAGGGATGTTAATGCCAGCGATACGGGCCACTAACACATCTCCTTTATAAAGATTAAAATTAACCGGTTGAAAAGCCCGTTAGGATACTCAACCAGCGACTTATTTTGCAAATCGAAGCGGCATTATACAGAGTTATCTGCATAATGCTACTGCTAAAGATTTAGCCTTGACGTTGCTTATGTTTTGGTTCAACGCAAATTACGCGAACAACACCAGCACGTTTAACAACTTTACAGTTACGGCAAATCTTTTTTACGGATGCACGAACTTTCATTTTATACTCCGTTAAACCTAGCGGCCATAGCCTTTTAGGTTTGCTTTCTTAAGTACATTATCATATTGATGAGACATCAAATGCGTTTGTACTTGAGCCATAAAATCCATAATAACAACTACAATGATCAATAATGACGTTCCACCGAAGTAAAACTGAACATCCCATGCAATCATCATGAATTCAGGAACCAAACAGACAAAGGTAATATACAACGCACCAACTAAGGTTAAACGTGTCATCACTTTATCTATATATTTAGACGTTTGCTCACCAGGACGTATCCCAGGAATAAACGCACCAGATTTTTTAAGGTTATCTGCTGTTTCACGCGGATTAAAAACTAATGCCGTGTAAAAAAAACAGAAAAATATTATCGCTGCTGCTAGTAACATAACGTAAAGCGGCTGACCTGGAGAAATTGCAATAGACAATTCCTGCAAAACATCGGCTACCATACCGTCACCTTGTCCGAACCAGCTCGCAATTGAGCCAGGGAACAACAGTATACTTGAAGCAAATATAGGTGGGATAACACCCGCCATATTAACTTTTAAGGGTAGATGCGTACTTTGAGCGGCAAAAACTTTACGTCCTTGCTGTCTCTTAGCATAGTTAACAACAATACGTCGTTGACCGCGTTCAACAAATACCACAAAAAATGTTACTGCAAATACAATTACTGCAATCAATAATAATACTAATAGGTGTATTTCCCCTTGACGCGCCATTTCTGCAGTTTGACCTACAGCTGATGGCATACCAGCAACAATACCCGCAAATATTAAGATTGAAATACCGTTTCCTATACCACGTTCAGTAATTTGCTCACCTAACCACATTAAAAACATGGTACCAGTAACCAAACTAACGACAGCAGCAAAGTAGAATCCGAAACCTGCGTCCATTACTAGACCAGGCATCATTCCAGGCAAACTTCTTGCTATTGCGACAGATTGTACGGTTGCTAATATTAAAGTACCGTAGCGGGTGTATTGACTGATTTTACGTCTTCCTGCTTCACCTTCTTTTTTCAATTCTTGCAAACTAGGGATCATATGAGAACCTAATTGCATGATAATAGAAGCTGAAATGTAAGGCATAATACCAAGCGCCAATACAGAGGCTCGCTCAAGTGCACCACCAGAGAACATGTTAAACATTTCTACAATGGTGCCCTTTTGTTGTTCAAACAACTGAGCTAATACAGCGGCGTCAATACCAGGGATTGGCACGAATGATCCCAAACGGGCAACAATTAATGCGCCGAATACAAACCATAATCTTTGTTTCAGCTCAGACAATCCGCCTGCGCCTTTATTATCCATTCCTGGTGTAGCCATAACCTGTATTATTCCTCGATTTTTCCACCGGCAGCTTCAATAGCCGCACGAGCACCTTTAGTAACACTTAAGCCACGAACAGTGATTGGACGAGTGATCTCGCCAGACAACATGATTTTTGCTGTCACAATGTTACGTGTAATTAAGTTAGCGTCTTTAAGCGCATGAATATCGACAACATCACCTGTGATGTTATTCAGTTCATGTAAACGTACTTCAGCGCGAACTAAAGATTTACGTGACGTGAAACCGAATTTAGGTAAACGTTGTTTCAATGGCATTTGACCACCTTCGAAACCAGGACGAACACTACCGCCAGAACGAGACTTCTGACCTTTGTGACCACGACCACCAGTTTTACCAATGCCTGAACCAATACCACGACCACAGCGTTTCTTGGCTTTCTTAGCACCTGGTGCAGGAGATAAAGTATTTAAATGCATTATTAATCCTCCACCTTAATCATATAATGAACTTGATTGATCATACCACGTACAGA
>JAQWHO010000396.1 GCA_029249355.1 Thalassotalea sp. | reverse complement strand
CTGATAAGCGAACATTAGAAGATGTTATTGATGGCGCAGATGTTTTTGTCGGGGTATCAGGGCCTAATGTTTTATCGGCTGAGCATGTAAAATTGATGGCAGAAAACCCGGTAATATTTGCTTGTTCAAACCCTGATCCAGAAATACAGCCTGAATTAGCGCATGCTACGCGCAATGATATTATCATGGCGACAGGGCGTTCAGATTATCCTAACCAAGTGAATAACGTGCTTTGTTTCCCATTTATTTTCCGTGGTGCATTAGATGTTAGAGCAAGAACCATCAATGATGAAATGAAAGTGGCCTGCGTACATGCGATTCGAGAGTTAGCGAAAGAGCCTGTGCCGCAAGATGTACTCGATGCAAGTTGTGAAAGTAGTTTAATCTTTGGCAAAGAATACATAATTCCAAAACCGATGGACTCTCGTTTATGTGGACGAGTAGCTAAAGCCGTCGCGCAAGCTGCTGTTGATTCAGGTGTTGCAGCATTAGAAATGCCTGAGAATTATATGGTTGACTAATATTCAACCAATAAAAAAGCTCAAATATATGAATATTTGAGCTTTTTAAAATTCTTAAGAGTGTGATTTTTGATACTTGAAAATGCAATTAAGAAACTTAGCGATTAATCATCTTCAGTTTCATACTGACTAAAGTCAGTAACGCCTTGTTCTTCAAGAGCTTTACGAACGCTAGCTGGTAATTTTTGGTCGTTATCTTTTGCTAAATCGATATCGTCTGGTAGCGGTTGGCCAGTAAAAGCATGTAAAAAAGCTTCGCATAATAACTCACTATTTGTTGCATGGCGAAGGTTGTTCACTTGACGTCTAGTTCGTTCATCCGTTAATACTTTTAGTACTCTTAAAGGGATAGAAACGGTAATTTTTTTTACTTGTTCGCTTTTTTTACCGTGCTCGGCGTATGGGTTGATATATTCGCCATTCCACTTTGCCATGAATTACCTCGGGTTACTTTTATTATGAGTTTTATGCTTAATTTACACTGAAAACAGATAAACTATTCATCTTATAGTTTTAACTAGATTTTACTGGTTGTTAGCGCCGAGTCAATAACGAATGTGTAGAAGTTTAGATGTCTAAAGTACTTGACCCGATAATTTAAAAGATTTAGACTTTTGGACGTCCAAAAGTCTATTTGAGTTTGTTGCAGCAAATATTACACTGAGAGTCATATGAACGATAAGAAAATTGCCACAATTGCGGTACGAGCAGGTATTAACTCTGATGAACATCACGGTGCTGTTATTCCTGCTATTCATCTGTCGAGTACCTATGCTCTGAAAGGATTTAATGAGAAGCGTCAATTCGATTACTCTCGAACCGGAAATCCAACGCGAGCAACATTTGCTCAAGCAATTGCAGATCTAGAACAAGGCGCAGTTGGAATTGTCACAAGTACCGGTATGTCTTCAGTTCATCTGATCTGTCAGCTTTTATCAACACAAGATACTGTGGTTATTCCTCATGATTGTTACGGTGGCAGTTATCGTTTATTTACGCACCTTGCTAAACGTGGGCAATTTAAATTAATTGTTGTTGATCAAAATAATGAACAAGCATTGGTTGAGGCATTACAACAAAAACCTAAATTAGTATTATTAGAAAGCCCAAGTAATCCTTTATTGCGTTTAGTCGATATTGAAAAAATTACTAAAGCTTGTCATCAAGTCGGTGCATTAGTTGCCGTTGATAACACCTTTTTATCTCCTGCATTGCAACAACCGCTTTTACTCGGCGCTGATATCGTTTTTCATTCAACAACTAAATATATTAATGGTCATAGTGATGTTGTTGGTGGCGTTTTAGTCACTAAAGAACAAGCATTAGGCGAAGAGCTTGCTTGGTGGGCCAATTGTATTGGTATTACCGGATCACCTTTTGATAGTTATCTTGCGCTGCGCGGTTTAAAAACCTTACCTATTCGCATGAAGCAACATCAAGAAAATGCCAATGTAGTGGCAAAATATCTAAAAGAGCACGCTGCGGTTAAAGCGGTATATTATCCAGGTTTTTCTGACCATCCGGGCCATGAAATTGCTAAACGTCAGCAGCATGACTTTGGTGCGATGATGAGCTTTGAAGTAAATGGTGGTGTTGAGGCAGTTAAGAAACTCTTCGATAATTTATCTTTGTTTACTTTAGCACAATCACTTGGTGGCGTTGAGAGTTTAATTAGCCATCCATCAACAATGACGCATGCAGGCATGGAATTATCTGCTCAAATTGAGGCAGGTATTACACAATCATTAGTGCGTATTTCAGTGGGCATAGAAGATAGTGACGACATAATTGAAGATTTAGCGGCAGGGTTAGCGGCTAGTCAGTTGTAAAGATTAATTGAAGAGAAAAAATGATACAGTCTAATGCAGTGGAAAAGTTAACAGCCGATCGAAATCAACTGGCAAAACATGCGGTACAAGTTCATAAATTTGGTGGTAGCTCTTTAGCTTCTGTTCAGTGTATTGAACGTGTCGTAGAAATTATTCGTCAACATTGTCAATTGAACGACATTGTTGTTGTTTCTGCTAACGGTGGAACTACCGACGCATTATTTTCACTTTATCATCAAGCTGTTGAGTCATCTCATGAGCTTGAAAAATCATTAAATGAACTAAAAATAATGCAAGCTCAACTCATCAGTGAGTTACTCAATTCTACCAATGAAACATTATTGCTCTCTTCTTTAGATAATGATTTTAAACAATTATTTGATTGGCTTACTCATTCGCCGCAGCAACATCATGCCGATATATTAGCATTTGGTGAGCTGTGGTCTGCTCGATTATTGTCTGCCGTGTTAAGTGAACAAGTATGTCCAAGCTTTATGGTAGATGCTCGAGATTTTCTGGTGATTAATAATGATAAAGCCTGCCATGTAGATAGTTCACTTAGTAAAAAACAATTATATCAATTAAAGCAAAGTGAAAAATTAGCAGTAATTACCGGTTATATTACCAAAAATGAGCAAGGCGAAACCTGTACGTTAGGACGTAATGGTAGTGATTATTCAGCGACTATTATGGCGTCTCTTGTCGGTGCGCTAAACGTGACTTTGTGGACTGACGTTGACGGTATATATAGTGCCGACCCTCGTGTAGTGCCTTCAGCAAGAAAACTACATCGTTTACCTAATGGCGTTGCCAAAGAATTAGGCCGATTGGGGAACCCTGTTTTACATGCAAAAACGCTACAACCGTTAACCGATCATAGTACTCATTTGCATGTGGCCAGTAGTTTTGATCCGACCATCAGTGGTACTGAAATTGGCAAGTTTGGCCAAATTGCTAAACAAGAGCTTTCAGTGACTTATTTAAATGATTTGTTATTAGCGCAATCTGACAGCTTTTTAGGAGCATTTGGCGAGCAAGCACAACAAGAGTTCCTCGCTGTTTGTGGAGATAATCAAGCAGGGTTTATTGTTATTCATCAAGAGCAGCAAAAAGCGGTGAGCCAATGGCTTGCAAGCCATGATACCGAGGTAAAATTTACACCGGCGAGTATTTTAGCGACCGTAGGTCATAAAGTCATTCATCATGGCGATGTTCAGGCACGTTTTAAGCGTTCATTAAAACACAGTAAGACTTTTGCTAGAGTTAACTCTCCTAATGAACACAGTATTATTGCGGTACTTACTCAAGTTTGTACTACTGAATTATTGAATCATGTACATCATGCTATGACCAAAGATGCCCGCCATATTGGTCTTGTTGTTGCCGGTTTAGGTAATATAGGTGAACGATTTTTAGAAATGTTACCTGTGCAGTTAAATCGTGTTTCGGCGTTAGAAAATGTTCATTTAGTTGGCTTAGTATCTTCTAAAAAAGCACTGATAAATAATGATGGTATTGAAGTCAATCAAGCGTTGTCATTGTATCAAAAAGATGCACAAGCATTTGATAAGTATTTACTCATGTCTTGGTTAGCAAATCATCCTTATGATGAATTAGTTATTGTTGATGTGACACCGAGTGAACAATTTAGTCTGCTATACGAAGATTTTTTCCAACAAGGCATCCATGTCATTGGCGCTAATAAATGGGCGGCCTCATCAAGCACTGAAAATTATCGCTCTTTACTTGATACTGCTCGTAAGCATAAAAGTTTGTGGTTAGGAAATACCACAGTTGGCGCCGGTTTACCGATAAATTATGCGATTAATGATTTATTAAATAGCGGCGATAATATTACTGAAATATCCGGTATATTTTCAGGAACCCTGTCATGGATCTTTGAAACATATGACGGCTCGCTGCCGTTTTCTGAATTAATGCTTGATGCATTAGCTCAAGGGATCACTGAACCTGATCCGCGAGAAGATTTATCAGGTCGAGATGTACAACGCAAATTACTGATTCTAGCGCGCGCGGCAGGTTTTGAACTTTCGTTAGAAGATATTCAATGTCAAAACTTGGTGCCAGATGAATTACAAGCATTATCAACGCAAGATTTTTTAGCACAAGCGAATAAGTTAGATACGTTTTTTTCTGAGAAACTCACTCAAGCGAAAAGTAAACAATGTTGTATTCGCTATATCGCGCGCTTTTCTGTGGACGATTCAGGCAAAATCACCGCTAAAGTGAGTTTGGAAGTATTAAGTGAAAAAGATGCTTTCGCTAACTTAACGCCGTGTGACAATATTTTTCAAATTAAAAGCGGTTGGTACCAAGAAAATTCTTTAATTATTAGAGGGCCTGGAGCCGGCCGAGATGTCACCGCCAGTGGCCTACATTCTGATTTAGTCAATATTTGCCAGCAGTTAAATACTCGTCAGACTCAAGTGAAACTTAAAGGGATTGATTAACACACCCTTTGTCATCATTTGAATATTTTCGAGAGTTAAAAATATTTCCTTGTGACTTAAACTAATATTAACTAGCATGAAGGTTATCTGCCTTTGATCAGGTAACTTACTGTTATAAATTAAAACTATGTCGAATAAAGCTAATAGCGATACTCACTTTACTGCTCAAGTAAAGACCTTACTCAATAAAATATACGGTCGAAGTATATTGAAAGACTCTTTACTGGAGCGTTCGATAAGTTTTTTTGGTGACCAACCTTATAATGATAATAAGCTTGATCAACTTAAATTACGTATTGCTGAGTTATACCCTCAAAGAAAAGATGAAAAAGTAAATAGACAAATTGAAAAGATAGAGCGCGAATATCGAGACTTTAAACAAGATCTCAAAGATGAAAGTAATGAGCGACATAAATACCTTTCAGATATTTGCCACGAGATAATAGGATTAAGTGAAGGTAATAGTTTAGCTGAAAGTAATAAAAAATCAGCGCAATTATTAGGTACCATTCAATTACTTAGCCCGACAGAAGGGAAAAAAGTCGCCGAAGCAAATGAATGTAATAAGCCTCTATATAAAGCTATTTTGTGCCTACGTTTACTTGATAAGTTGTGCCTTGATAAAACTAATATAATTAAAGAAGCTCAATTAAAAGAATATTTGAGTGAAGCCGATATTGCCAATTATGGTCAGTGGCAAGATGAAGTACAAATTCCAGTACAAGATGAAGACCAAAAAAAAGAAGACGAACAAAAGCAAAAATTAAAAAAAGAAACATACCAAGCGTATGTGGAAAATGTAAAAATCCCTCTTATAATGGCCGCTTTGCTTCAAGATATTGGTCATTTTCATCAAGATGCACAGCGCATAGAAAAAGGAGATGATGGTACGCTTGATCCTCATCGGACATTGCCTGTTGATGATCGCAAGGCCTTATTGCAAATTAATTATCGTGAAACCATTCGGTTTTTAGTCGAAGGTATCGGTGCACCAACATACATTGGAAACTCTAAAGCTGACAGAGACAAGTTTAATGTTGTTGAGCATAAAAAATTAGTCTTTATTAAAAATTTATTGAAAAGTGCAATTTCTCCTAAACAAAGTATCGGTAATTTATTAAAAGTTCCTCAAATATACGCCTCGATAATTCTTTCGACAAAATCGAGTTATAATTACAAATTACTACCTAAAGTTTATCAAGCGTTAAATATTAACGCTGAAAACGGAAGCTGCAGTCAAATCGTGGTTGATGCATTGCGCGCTATTACGGGTGATTATCCCCAAGGTTTTGGTATTACTTATATACCAAAAGATTCAGATGGAAAATTTGGCGACCATTATGAATATGCGATTGTAAATAGTTTATATCCCGAAAACCCTGAATTCCCTTGTTGTCGAACAGCAACGCGAAACTTAACCTTTCTCGGTCATGGTCAAGATATTATTATCACACATGAAGTTAATCTTTATAACACTGAAACAGCACAAGGTTTTGCTAGCCTGAGTAAAGATCGATTGAATGAAATACTAGAATTATTGTCATCCAATTATCATGAAAGAAAAAACCTTGATTTACTACCAAGGTGTTGGCATGCAGGCGAATTTTTCTCTTTAAAAAACAATCAAAAATTATGGAATAAAAATGGTTAATTGATGGTTTAAATCAATGAAGATTTAACATCAATGTTACAACCACGTATTAGTCTATTTTATAGACAATTATTTTTGAAAGGCATATGCTGTAACTAATAGATAAAGGATGGATCTATATGGGCTCACAGTTTGAAATAGCGTTATCAGTGATTATTGTCTCAATAGTCATGTTTATTGCATCGCTTCTTTTTAAAGATAGAGAAGGCGATAGACCTGCTCGTTTCGCATTCCGTTTATTCTACTTTTTTACCGTCGCATTTTTTGTTGTTATTTCAGCGAATTTACAATCTTCCACGCCATTATTAGATTTATTAAGCGATATTTGTGTCGCATTAACTGGGGCGTGTTTAACGATCGGAATTTTATGGCGTTGCCAAAGCAATATTCCTGTCTCTATCATTTATGCCTTGGCTATTCTTTATTTTATTACTGATAGCTTAGTGGGTGAATACAGTGTACAAGTGGCGTATACCTACAATGTTATATATTCACTTATTTGTGTTTATGCTTTATTAAACAGAACGCAAGGCAGCAATGTTGGTGATAAAGGTATGGCGATAGTTATCCTGATCAACACAGTGCTGATTTTAGTTAATTTAGCCAGTTTTACTGAAATTATTAGTAATGATTTTTATACTCAGTTTATTGTTACGCTGTTTATTTTTATACCGGCTTACCTTGCAGGTTTAACCATATTTTTGTTTTCAAGCTATATGCTAGACGCACATAAAGCGCTAGAGATAGAAGCAACAACCGATCCTTTAACTGAGCTTTATAATCGTCGCTTTTTTCTGCAAGAATCGAAGCGTATTTTACAAACCGCAGAACGTCATCAAGAACCTTTAAATGTGATGATGTGTGATATCGACTTTTTCAAACAAGTGAATGACACCTATGGTCATAAAGTAGGCGATAAAGCGTTAAAAATATTTGCGCAAACGTTAAGCCAGTCTTTACGTGGCGGAGATATATTAGCACGTTATGGTGGAGAAGAATTTGTTGCGATACTCACAAAAACCAACAAAGAAAAAGCCAATGCTGTTGTTGAGCGTATGCGTGAAAAAGTTGAGCAATTGATAGTTGAAACTGAAAAAGGTCCGGTTAAATTAACGGCGAGTTTTGGCTTGTGCGAAGTACAAAATTATCATGATATCGAAATATCGATTAACTGTGCCGATAGTGCTATGTATGAAGCTAAATCGGCAGGGCGCAATATTGTTAAGCAATATGAAAACGTGCTTGCTTAATATCTTAATTAATAAACACAACCAATAGATAAGCAATTATTAAATTACAGGCAATATTTATTGATCATCGCCGTTAATATCAGGTTGGTTTTATCGATTTCTGAATGCGCTAAAAATTCATTAGGTTGATGAGCTTGGTTAATAGAACCAGGACCAAGTACGATAGTTTGACAACCTAATTGCTGAATGTAAGGTGCTTCAGTCGCGTAATTAACCGCACAGCATTTATGACCACTAATTTCTTCTGCAAGACTAACAAATTCGCTTGGTTGCTTTTGTTCGAAACTGGGTGAGCTCGGGTGCAATTCATCAAAAGTAATTCTATTCGGATATTTTTCTGCTAAAGGTTTTAACGCTTCTGCGAGCAAATTAATTAATTCAGCATCAGTCATTCCCGGCAGAGATCGCATATCAAGGTCTAATTCACAATGCCCACAAATACGATTAGCATTATCGCCGCCTTTAATTGCCCCTAAATTGAGCGTTGGCGCAGTGACATCGAAAGCTTGATTGACGAAATTGTTGGCTAATTTCTCCTTTAAAACGATTAACTCACCAATAACTAAATACATAATTTCTATGGCATTCACACCTAAACTAGGTTTGCTAGAATGCCCTGATTGACCTTGAATAGTTATGCGGTGAGACATATGGCCTTTATGCATAACAACGGGCACCAAATTTGTTGGCTCACCAATTATTGCAACATCAGGTTTCATTAACTGTTGTTGAGCGAAAAATCGTGCGCCTGCCATGGTGGTTTCTTCATCAGCGGTGGCGAGAATATATAAGGGTTTTTTTAATTGTTTTGCGGTTAAGCCTTTACAGGCTTGTAATATAAAAGCAAAAAAACCTTTCATATCGCAAGTCCCTAATCCGTAAAATTTATTGTCTTGATCAAGTACTTTATGTGGATCTGATTGCCAACGGTTTTCATCAAAAGGCACCGTATCACTATGACCAGCCAATAAAAGACCGCCTTCACCACTGCCTAGCTTGGCGAGTAAATTATATTTATTACGCGTTTCTGGCACTTTTTGAATATCTATAGAAAAATCAAGTTGTTCAAACCAAGTTGCAAGCAATTGAATAATATCTAAATTTCCTTGATCCCAACTTTCTTGTGTCGAGCTAATAGAAGGGCTAGCAATCAGTAGTTTTAATGATTCTGAAAAGTTGGGTAATTGATTCATAAGTGTTCACTTAATAAAAAATAAATTGCATAGGTAGTTATGCTAATTTGTTGCATAACTACCCATTAACTGTTAAATTCTCATTCTAGTGTAAATAACCTAATTTGATAACGCTATTGAAAAATGTTTAATCCATTATTTTTTATCGCATAAATTAGAACAATGTTGTCATTAAGATAAGTTATCAAGGTTAAAAGAATGTGTGTTTACATGTTTTCCTAAACACATTTACTCATAAATTAAGTCAGAATAATAAATTTAGTTGATTGAATATAGAACAATTATCTGAATAGAATTGCAAATAGAGGTTGTATGAAAGTCGCGGTTATTGGAGCAAGTGGATATGTTGGTGCTGAACTTATTGGTTTGTTGTCTGCACACGATAAAATTTCACTAGAATATTTAGTTGTTTCTGAGAACAGTAGTTCTGCCGATATGACCTTTTCACAGTTACACCCTCGTTACCTTGGTGTTTGTGATTTGCCGCTTGTGTGTTTTTCACAAACTTGGTTTGATGCTTCAGTTGGAGATTTGGACGCAGTATTTTTCGCAACACCGCATGAATTTAGTGCTGACTGGGCACAAAGTTTTGTTGACGCGGGCGTTAAAGTATTCGATTTGTCCGGCGGCTTTCGTCTAAAAAATAGCAGTGATTATCCAACGTTTTATGGTTTTGAACATAAACATTTAACTGCTTTAGCTCAGGCTAAATATGGTTTAGCTGAATGGGAACAAGAAAACATTGCTGCGACACAATTAGTGGCGGTTCCTGGTTGTTATCCAACGGCGAGTTTATTATCCCTTAAGCCAATCACATCAAATAATTTTCATGTCGAAAACTCATTGATTGTCGTTAATGGCATTAGTGGTGTTAGTGGCGCGGGTAGAAAAGCATCATTAGCTACCAGTTTTTATGAAGTGAGCTTAACGCCATATAATATTTTGCAACATAGACATCAGCCTGAAATCAGTCAAGAGGCAAACGCAGAAGTTATCTTTAATCCACATCTTGCACCTTATAAAAGAGGGTTAATGGCGACGGTAACTTTACAAATTAAAGCGGGCGTAACAGCTGAACAAATTGACGAGGCTTTTGTAAATGCCTATCAAGATCAACCTTTAGTTCGTTTAACAGGGGCGTGGCCAAAAATTGATAATGTTTCCAATACACCTTTTGCCGATGTTCATTGGCAAGTAGATGAAGAAAAACAGGTTGTTGTGGTCAGTTGTGCTATTGATAATTTATTAAAAGGTGCGGCATCTCAAGCGGTGCAATGTGCGAATATTTCACTTGGTTTGCCTAGCGAATATAGTTTGGCTTCTCAAAACACTTCAGGTAATAGCTAATGAAGCCAAGCCTTAAAACATATAAGCAAAATACTCTTCAAAGTCATAAGCCTTTAGTGATTAAAATTGGCGGCGCTATTTTAGAAAAAGTATCGGCTTTGAAATCGTTATTAAATGTTATTGCCTCACTTAATAATCAATCAGTGGTACTTGTACACGGTGGTGGCTGTGTTGTTGACGAAATGTTAAGTCAAGCCGGCTTTACCACAGAAAAAAAGCACGGATTACGTGTTACTCCTAAAGAGCAAATGCCGATAATTGCTGGCGCATTAGCGGGTAGTGTTAATAAATCTATTGTTGCGACAGCGACTAGTTTACATATGCAAGCGGTCGGACTTTCATTAGCTGACGGTGATATGGTGTTATGTACATTAAGTGATAAAAATTTAGGCATGGTAGGAGAGCCAAGTGCTCATAGCAGTAAGCTACTTGATACCTTATTAAACGCTAAATTTTTACCTGTTATCTCTTCTATTGGGTCATTAAATAATGGTGAGCTTGTCAATGTAAATGCAGATGATGCAGCGGTTGCTATCTGTAAATTACTCAATGCAGAATTACTTTTATTAACTGATGTTAATGGCGTAAAAGACGGTGAAGGTGAATACATTACATCTTTAAATACCGAACAAGCCTCGGTTTTGATCGATGAAGGGGTTATTGCCGGCGGTATGACGGCTAAAGTGAATGCCGCTTTAAATGCAGCAAACCAGTTACGACGAAGTATCGCGGTGGCCAGTTGGCAATCTCCCGAACAAATAATTAATTTGTTAAACGGTGAGAATATTGGCACCCGCATTCAACCAAATAGTTAATAAAAAATTATTAACATTAATTGAAATACTGAATTCGTAACAGGAAAAAGCACATGAAAAGCACATCACAACCTCTTGAGAATTTTCTCGCAGATGATCAACTATCCAAAGCTCAAATACTTGAGTTAATAGCACTCGCGATTGAAATTAAAAATAACCCTGCTGATTATAATCAAGTGTTAGCCGGTAAATCAGTGGCGATGATTTTTGAAAAGCCATCGCTGAGAACCCATGTAAGTTTTGATATGGGTATTGCTAAACTAGGCGGGCACGCCCTTTATTTAGGCCAACAAAATGGTAAGTTAGGCGAACGTGAAAGAGTCAGCGATTATGCTAAAAACCTTTCATGCTATGCCGATGCTATTGTTGCGCGTGTATTTGAAAATAGTGCTATTGAAGGATTAGCTGAGCATGCAAGCGTACCGGTTGTTAATGCATTATGTGATTTGTACCATCCGTGTCAGTCATTAGCTGATTTCGTCACTTTAGCTGAAATTTTTGCAAAAGATGATCTGCAAGATTTATCAAAAGTAAAACTTGCCTACATTGGCGACGGCAATAACGTTTCAAATTCTTTAATGTTAATGGCGGCATTAATTGGAGTTGATTTTACGCTTGTTTGTCCTGATGGCTATGGTCCTTCTCAAGTGATGCTAGATAAAGTTCAAACCTTGGCGCAAGCAAATGGCTCAGTATTTAAGTTCACAACAGATATTAATAATATTGGTCAGCAAGATGCCATCTATACTGATACTTGGGTTTCTATGGGTGATGAAGATGCGAGCATGAAAGAGACTATTTTAAAGGTGTTTGCTCCATATCAAGTGAATCATTCTTTAATGGATAAAGCGGGCGCAAGCATTGTTATGCATTGTCAGCCGGCTCATTTGGAAGAAGAAATTACGACGGCATTATTTGATGACGAAGAAAAATCAGTAGTCTTTCAAGAAGCTGAAAACAGAATGTGGGCACAATGTGCCGTATTAACTACTTTATTGGGTAATTAATTACTGCTTTAGTCCTTTGACATTATTACTGCATCGAAAGTGCTCACGTATAGTCATACGCTCCGCGCTTTCTTTTTGTACTAATATCAATCGACATAACGATCAGCAATCAATTACAGATTTAGTACAGAAACAAATTTTTTATATAAATAATTAGATAATCTTCATAAATTGAAGATTAAGGAAAAGAAAATGGCTTTAGCAGAAAAGAAAAAAATCAAAAAAGTAGTATTAGCGTATTCAGGCGGTTTAGATACTTCAGCGATTATTCCATGGTTAAAAGAAAACTATGAAGGTTGTGAAGTGGTGGCTTTTTGTGCGGATGTTGGCCAAGGCGAAGAAGAACTGGTTGGCATTCAAGAAAAAGCGATTGCGTCAGGTGCTTCAGAATGTCACGTGGTTGATTTAAAAGAAGAATACGTAAAAGACTATATTTACCCGATTTTAAAAACAGGTGCAGTTTACGAAGGTCAATATTTGTTAGGCACGTCAATGGCGCGTCCTGTTATTGCAAAAGCTCACGTTGAAGTTGCGTTAAAAGTAGGTGCTGATGCGGTATGTCACGGCTGTACGGGTAAAGGTAATGACCAAGTTCGTTTTGAATCATGCTTTGCGGCACTTGCTCCAGAACTAACTGTTATCGCTCCTTGGCGTGAATGGGACATGGTTTCTCGTGAAGATTTATTAGATTACTTAGCCGAGCGTGATATCCCATGTTCAGCTTCATTAACAAAAATTTATAGTCGTGATGCAAACTCTTGGCATATTTCTCACGAAGGCGGTGAATTAGAAGACCCGTGGTGTGAGCCTTCAAAAGAAGTTTGGACGATGACAGTTGACCCAATGGATGCACCTGATGAAGCAGAACGTGTGCAATTAAGTTTTGTTGAAGGTGAGTTGGTGTCTGTTGATGGCAAAGACTTTAAAGAAACTGGCTCGCCAGCGCACGAGGCATTAATGTATTTAAATGCCAAAGGCGCAGCTCATGGGGTTGGTCGAATCGATATTGTCGAAAACCGTTTAGTAGGTATGAAGTCTCGTGGCTGTTATGAAACACCGGGCGGCACTATTTTAATGGCGGCTTACAAAGGGCTAGAAACCTTAATTTTAGATAAAGAATCATTGAAATATCGTGAGTCTATTGGTCTTGAGTTTTCACATGTAATTTATGACGGCCGTTGGTTTACGCCTTTAGCTAAGTCACAGCTTGCTGGCGCGGCTTCGTTTGCCGAAAAATTAACTGGCGATGTAGTCGTTAAATTATACAAAGGTATGGCGCAAGTGACTCAACGTCGTTCTCCTAATTCATTGTATTCAGAAGCTTTTGCAACCTTTGGTGCTGATGATGTTTACGACCAAAAACATGCTGAAGGCTTTATTCGTTTATTCAGCTTATCAAGTAGAATTACGGCACTTTCTCAATCTGATAAAAAATAGAGGATAACGAACATGGCTTTATGGGGCGGACGCTTTAAAGGCGAAGCAAGCGTACAGTTTAAAAAATTCAACGACTCACTGCCGGTAGATTATCGTATGGCGGTGCAAGATATTGTTGGTTCAATTGCTTGGGCTGGCGCTATTCATAGTGTTGGTGTGATCGATGCTGATGAACATACTCGCCTAGTGGTCGCACTTAATGAGTTAAAAGCTTCCGTTGAAGCGGATCCACAGCAAATCTTATTATCTGATGCAGAAGATATTCATAGTTGGGTTGAAATTAAGCTTATTGAAGCAACCGGTGATTTAGGTAAAAAGCTTCATACAGGCCGAAGTCGTAATGACCAAGTAGCAACAGATTTAAAGTTATGGTGTAAAGAAACGGGCGGTGAATTGTTACTCGCCTTAGTGAATTTGCAGCAAGCGATGATGGAATTAGCTGAACGGGAAAAAGACACGGTATTACCTGGTTATACCCATTTACAACGTGCTCAGCCAATCACTTTTGGTCATTGGTGTTTAGCGTATGTTGAAATGTTTAATCGTGATATTGGTCGTTTAAAAGATGCAATTTATCGTTTAGACACTTCGCCGTTAGGCTCTGGCGCTTTAGCCGGAACAGCTTATCCAATTGATCGTAATTTATTAGCAAGTAATTTAGGTTTTAGAACCGCTACATTAAATAGTTTAGACGCAGTATCTGATCGTGATCACGTCATTGAATTACTTTCAACTGCGAGTATTAGCATGATGCATATGTCGCGTTTTGCCGAAGACTTAATTTTCTACAATTCTGGGGAAGCGGGTTTTGTCGAAATGAGCGATTTAGTGAGCTCAGGTTCATCACTTATGCCACAGAAGAAAAATCCAGATGCCTGCGAATTAATTCGTGGTAAATCAGGTCGCGTTGTTGGTTCATTAGCCGCCATGTTAGTGACTATGAAAGGTTTACCACTTGCTTATAACAAAGACATGCAAGAAGACAAAGAAGGTTTATTCGACGCTTTAGATACATGGCATGAAGTGATGGAAATGGCTGTACTTGTGGCTGACGGGTTAAAAGTCAATCGTTCACGTACCTTAGCTGCAGCACAGCAAGGCTATTCAAATGCCACTGAATTAGCGGATTATTTAGTCGCGAAAGATATTCCATTTCGTGAAGCACATCATATTGTTGGTGAAGCTGTCTTGGCCGCTATCGATGCAGGTCATGCATTAGAAGATTTTACCTTAGCCAAATTACAAGAATTCAGTGAAAAAATTGAAAACGATGTTTATCAATATTTATCCATTGAGTCATGTTTAGAAAAACGCATGGCTATTGGCGGTACTTCAAAAGTGCAAGTTCAAAAAGCATTGAATGAAATTCAGGGTGAAAATACTACCTTAAGTGCGCAAGTGATTGGCGCGCCGGGTAAAGTGCAAATTCAACATGCCTTGAAGCAAGTGAAACAACGTTTGAATGCTCAAAAAGCGGCTGCGATGTCTGTTCGCAGAGCAAGAATGTCGGATGTTGATAGTATCTTTTCTTTAACTAGTTTTTGGGCTGAAAAGGGTGAAATATTACTCCGAACACGTGACAATATTATTCACGACATTCAAAACTTTGTTGTCGCTGAGCTTGAAGGCAAAGTTGTCGGCTGTGCATCGCTTTATATTTATCAAACTGGGCTTGCTGAAATACGTTCAGTGGTAATTGCTCAAAGTGCTCAACGACAAGGTCAAGGTCAAGCGCTTGTGCAGTATTTGCTTGAATTTGCTCATCAAATGGAATTACATCAAATTATTGTGCTTACTTATATTCCGCAATATTTTACGAATTTAGGCTTTAACGTGATTGAGAAAAACTCATTAGCAGAAAATATTATCGAAGACAGTGAACCGAGTCCTCATAAAGATCCTGAAGATGAAGTCGCGATGGAATATATTGTCGATCGCTCTGGCGCAGTTCAGCAGAAGTAGGCGTAAAGGAAAATGAATACCATGGATAATAATATCAATAACGTTAAATGGTTTAGAAATGCTGCGCCCTATATTAATGCGCATCGTGGTAAAACCGTGGTCTTAATGTTTGGCGGCGAAGCGGTAACGCATCCTAATTTTGCTAATGTTATTCATGATATTTCGTTGTTGCGCAGCTTAGGGGTAAAGCTTGTTGTTGTTCACGGCGCTAGACCTCAAATTGAAGATCGTATGCAACAGCGTGGTATTGAACGTAATATTGAAAATAATGTTCGAGTTACTGATGCTGAAACATTGGTCGCAGTAAAAGATGCTACCGGTTCTTTACGTTTACATATTGAAGCTTTACTCAGTACGGGATTAGTCAATTCACCGATGCATGGTTCTCAAATACGCGTCAGTACTGGCAACTTTGTTATCGCTAAACCAATGGGTGTGCGCGATGGCATTGACTTTAAATACACGGGCACTGTTCGCCGAATTGATTCTGACGGTATAAACATGCAGTTAGATTATGGCTCGATTGTGTTGCTTTCTCCCATTGGTTATTCTCCAACCGGAGAGGTATTTAATTTAGCCTTAGAAGATGTTGCTGCTCAAACGGCAATAGCATTAAAAGCTGATAAATTAATTACATTAACCGAAGATGAAGGCTTGTTAGATGAAACGGGCAAGTTGATCCGAAGCTGTAGTGTGCGTCGTGTAAAAACCTTGCTTGATGAAAAAGATTGTCACGTTCGCCAATTGTTATTA
>JAQWHO010000395.1 GCA_029249355.1 Thalassotalea sp. | reverse complement strand
ATGTAATAAACTCGCGTGATGCCTGCGTTTACCATTAACTAAAATAAGCGTTTGATCGGGTCCTAAACCTCTTAAAGTTGCTGGTTTTAACACGTCAGTGCCGTCACTAATTGATGAACTGGCAAAATTGAAAGAGGGTGCAATACTTTGCAACATTCTTCCTACTTCAAATTCTCCAGTATTTTTTAAATCTTGATTAGAAAGAATATCAACGGGAACCGGTAATTCTTGAATACTTCTGGCAATATCTCTGCTGCCAACGATGGCTATTTTTTCTATTTGATTAGAGGTTGTCGCTTTTTTGGCGGAATTGAATTTTTGAGGAGTAAGTTGGCTTTTCGATACGAATGCATTTTTTTTATTAGATATCCTTATCAATGAAGGGTCTTCTATAATGCTAAGTTTATCATTTTCAACCTTAGCTTTAAGTCCCGAATTTCTCAATAGTTTACTCAAGGCTTGATTAAAACTGTAATAACCTTGAACATTATTAGTTTGATAGTTTTTAATTAACTCATAGGAAAAAATAATGGTTTTATCGGTTTTCTTAGCAAAAGAGATTAATGCTTGATCTGCCGATTGCTTTTGAATGTCAAAAAGAAAGAGTTTTTCAGCGAATGCGGGGGAGCATATAAACAAATAAAGGATTAAAGCTTTTATTGTGGTATTTAATATGCACTTTTCCATTGTTGTGTTTTGCTGTTTAATTCCTGAAACATCAAGGTGACGAAATAACATCAATTGAAAAGTTTACCTTTGAGGTGTTTTTATTTTTAGTGTATTGGCAGTATAGTATTAATTAAAGCGAAGAAGAAGAATTTATGAATGATTATTTGCTTTGCTTAGTTGAATAGAATTTGTCGCATTAAATTTATATTTAATATTAAAATTATCAGCAAGTGACTCAAGTAAGCCATTGATATCGCCAGCTTTAAAGTAACCAGCAATTTTGATATTACTCACTTCATCATTCGCAATTTCAAATTGTACGTTGGTGTAACGACTGACTTCACTTAATGCCTGCCTTAATGTTTCACCTTTAAAAATTAACATGCCTTGTTGCCATGATAATTCTTGTTCTGCTTGTGCTTTTGATAATTTTAACGTTTTCTTCTGCGTTTTATTTTCAATAATAGATTTTTCGCCATCGGTTATGATCATTATTGAATCAGGTTTTTGGCTTTCATTTTCAATAAGTGAAGCGAGTGTATTGCTATTGTGATGATCACTTACAAGTACTTTCCCTTCACTCACAATTAATTCCATATCTAATTCATTGTTCTTTTGAATATTAAATACTGTGCCTAATGCAGTAAATGATTTACTGCCACTAGTAACTGTAAAAGGCCTTGTTTTATCTTTGGCAACGTCAAACTGAGCTTCACCATATATTAAGTCAATATTTCTATGACCTTGGTTATAGTTAACAATGATTTTAGAATGTGTATTGAGTGTGACTTTACTACCATCAGCTAATAGAAGGTTATTTTTCTCACCAATTTTTGTTTGGTAACTGATCACAGATTTTTCAGGAGTAAATACCGAAAATGTGGACACCGATTTACCGATTAAAATGGCAAACATGCCTAACAGTGCAATCATAAAAAATAGACTTTTAGCGCTGAAAGAACTTAAACGATTATTTTTTTCTAGCGGAAAAATACCATTAAGTTCATTTAACTCATTGGTATTATCGAAAACTGAAGTTGCTTTATAAATGGCTTGATGATGAAAAGGGTTTTGGTTGAGCCAAGCAATAAGTTGAGGTTTTTCTGAATCGGTTAACCCACGATTTAAACAATGCACCCAAGATCGCGCTTGCTGTTTAATTTGTTGGTTGATTAAACGATTTGACACCTTATTTACTTCCCTTAAAAACGGCAAAATATCCAGATACTGGCGTATTTAATTTAAATTATCACTATTAATAATAGTATACAATTTTAATCGCTGATATTTTCACCGAAATTAGTTTACTAAGCAAGTAATATTGAGCATATGTTCAATATTACCTACTTTGTTAACATTTTGGTTTTATATAATTTAGGTGTGATTAACTTTTTGAAAATCGTTTCGCTTGTTTTTTAGCTTTTGCTTTAATTTGTGATTTTGATTTTTTCACTTTTGGTTTCTTTAAAGCGACTTTAGCTTCTTTATATTTCGGGCGTAACTCTTCAATTATTCTTCGAGGTAAACGTTCGCCCATATATCGTTCAATTTTAGCAATAACGGCCATGTCATGAGCTTCAACAAGTGAAATTGCCGTACCTTTATTGCCAGCTCGACCTGTACGGCCAATACGGTGAACATAAATATCGGCTTTTCTTGGCATATCAAAATTAATGACATGAGTAATGTCATCTATATCTAAGCCTCGTGCTGCAACGTCAGTAGCTACTAAGACATTTATTTGCGCATTGCGTAAGCGTTCAACCGCTTTATTGCGTTTGTCTTGCGCCATTTTTCCTTCTAACCAAGCACAAGGAATATCTTCAGCATATAACTTACCTGAAAGATACTGAACTGTTTCGCGTTTATTGGCAAAAACAACCGCACGTTTAATTTCTTCTTGTTTTAACAAATTGGCTAATAAAGCAAATTTATGATCTTTATCATCCGCAAGGTGAAGCCATTGATGTATTTTAGCTTTTTCTTTACGAGACGGGTTTGACTCGAGAAACACCGGATCATTAAGAATTTCTTTCGAAAACTTAAGGACTCCAGCACCTTCTAATGTTGCAGAAAAAAGCATGGTTTGTTTACGCCATCTTGCTTCGGCAATAATTCTATTGATTGTTTCAACAAAACCCATATCTAACATACGGTCTGCTTCATCGAGTACTAATATCTCAATTTCACGCGCGTCAAATTGTTCATTTTCAATGTACTCAAGTAAACGACCCGGTGTCGCAATTAAGATATCGGTAGTTTCAGTTAATATTTCTTTATGACTGCCATAGTTAACGCCACCGGTGATCACACCACTTTTAATTTTTGTTAAAGCGGTTAATTTTTCACTTTGCTCATGTATTTGTAATGCTAATTCACGAGTTGGCGATAAAATTAATACACGCGGAAAACCCGGCTTAGTTCTAGGATAGTCAAGTAAATGCTGAGCAATAGGCAAAATAAAAGCCGCGGTTTTTCCTGTTCCTGTAGGCGCAGATGCTAATACATCTTTACCGGTCATAGCGACAGGTAAAACTAACGATTGAATGGAAGTAGGTTTTGTAAAACCGGCATTTTGTATACCGCCTAGGAGTTCTGTATCTAGGTCAAACTGCTCAAACATAGTGATTTTTGGCTCGAAATTAAGATGTGCAGATTATAGTGGTAAAGTCAGTAATTACCTATAGCGCACATTAAAAATATTATAATTAGCTGGTTAATACGTCATTTATTTCAGATTTGATCTGCTGACACCAAGTGCTAATACGTAATTCGCTTTCATTATATTGATTGTCTTCATCTAGTGCTAAACCAACAAATTGACTTTCATCTTGTGTTAAAGCTTTTGAGGAAGCAAATTCATAACCATCATTTGGCCAAAAACCTATCACGTATCCGCCTTGTGCGATGACTTTATCATGCAGCATGCCTAATGCATCTTGAAACCATTCGGTATAACCTATTTGATCACCCATGCCATATAAAGCGATAATCTTGCCGTTTAAATCTAGGTCATCAATTTCATCCCAATGACTTTCCCAATCTTCTTGTATCTCACCATAATCCCAAGTGGAAATGCCAAAGATTATTAGATCGAATTTTTCAGAATCGGCTAAAGGGGTATCTTTAAGATTAAACAGGCTAATAACGCCATCATCAAACTGGCCTTGAATTTTTTCGGCAGCAATTTCTGTATAACAAGTGGTTGAGCCATAAAAAAGGCCAATTTCCATGCTTTTTACCTAGCTATTTATTCGGGAAATATTATTGCGCGCAAGTTTATCAGATTGAGCTATTAACAAGCTATACGGGATCAAAAAAAGTTGTTAGTCGTTTAGCCGGAGTAAAAATTGATTTTTTTTGAAATACCCTGTAATTTTGTCGCCTTTATCGTGGTCTTATTAGCCGTGTCTTGATGTCTTTTTTGTTATTGATGCTTTTGAGCGTCAGTCAATATATAAATTATAGGAATTTCTATGTTTAAACATTACGCTTTCGTTTTTTTGTTTAGTAGCTTTTTATGTGTGGATCCAGTTTTTGCACAAGAAAGTAATGCGCTTTCTGAAAAGTCACAAGCGGAAATAAAAGCAAAACTCGCTGGTTCAATTAATTTAGATATTAAATCAATTAAAGCATCACCTTTCCCATCAATGGTAGAAGTCATTACTAATCAAGGGCTATTTTATGCCAGTAAAGACGGTAAATTTTTAGTGCAAGGTAAGCTTTATGGTATAGGTAGTGATGACGTTGTTAATCATACCGAAGATAGTTTGTCGTTATTAAGAATTGAAGGTTTAAAAGAATTTTCTAATGACATGATTGTATACCCTGCAAAAGAAGAGAAACATCAAATTACTGTTTTTACAGATATTACCTGTGGTTATTGTAGAAAAATGCATAAACAAATTGATGAATATAATGACTTAGGAATCACAGTAAAATACATGGCGTATCCTCGTTCAGGTGTAAAAGATCAATTAGGTCGGTTATCACAAGGTTTTAAAGATTTACAATCTATTTGGTGTCATGAAGAACCAAGTGTTGCATTAACTAAAGCTAAATTAGGTTCGTCAGTAGCGCAGCGTATTTGTGAAAGCCCTGTTGAAGCGGAGTTTGATTTTGGCCGTCAAATTGGCGTTAACTCTACTCCTGCGATTATTTTTCCTAATGGTATGCTGCTTCCTGGTTATCGTGAACCTAAAGATTTAATCAAAATTCTTGAAAGCATTAGCGCTGAAAGTTAATCATTTTTCTAATTTATTTTACGTTCAATTTGGTAAGTAGTTTTTATGAATAAAGTTATTGTTCGTCGTGATGTGATTGATGATAGCTACTTACCTTCAACGCTCCATCCCGTTATTAAACAAATTTATGCTACTCGAGGTGTCAAATCTGAGAGTGAGCTTATGCTCAATACTAGTCAGTTAATTTCAGTTGATAAGTTGTCTGGCATTGATAACGCCTGCAAAATACTGTTTCAAGCACTTCAAGCTAATCAACATATTGTTATTATTGGTGATTTTGATGCTGATGGAGCAACAAGTACGGCATTGATGATGTCAGCATTATCTATGTTTTGTTATAAAAACCATCAATTTCTCGTGCCTAATCGCTTTGAATATGGCTACGGTCTAACACCCGAAATTGTCACTATTGCCCATCAAAAAGGCGCAGAGTTATTAATTACTGTTGATAGCGGTATCAGTTGTATTGCGGGTGTTGAAAAGGCTAAATCGTTAGGTTTGAATGTCATTGTGACTGATCATCACCTACAAGGTAAAAAATTACCGCCTGCTGATGCGATTATAAACCCTAACCAGCATCATTGTAATTTTCCCAGCAAAGCCTTAGCGGGCGTTGGCGTTGCATTTTATTTCATGTTGGCCATGAGAAAATACTTACGTGAGAATAATTGGTTTTCCGCACAAAGTATAAGTGAACCTAATATTGCTCAGTTATTAGACTTAGTTGCCTTAGGTACGGTCGCTGATGTTGTTTCTTTAGATGCGAATAATCGTATTTTGGTGGAGCAAGGTTTAAAACGCATTAGAGCAGGGCATACTCGACCAGGTATTCAAGCGCTAATAGAAATTGCCGGTAAAAATCAACAGCGGTTAATGGCCAGTGATTTTGGTTTCGCACTTGGACCTCGTATCAATGCTGCTGGACGTTTAGATGATATGGCGTATGGCATTAATTGTTTATTAGCGCCTGATTTAATGTCGGCAAAAATAATGGCAGCAGAGCTTGATAGTTTAAATAAGTCGCGCCGTGAAATTGAGCAAGGTATGCAGCATGAAGCTGAAATTATCATGAAACAGCTTAATTTTACCGAAGAAAACTTACCCTTTGCCCTCTCATTATTTCATGATCAGTGGCACCAAGGGGTTATTGGCATAGTGGCAGGGCGGTTAAAAGAAAAATATCATCGCCCGAGTATTGTTTTTGCTCAAAGTGAAAACGGTATCGAGCTAAAAGGTTCAGCACGGTCAATTCCCGGATTACATATTCGAGATTTACTTGAGCATATTGATAGCCAACATCCTGAAATTATTATTAAATTTGGCGGTCATGCCATGGCAGCTGGATTGTCGATTGAAAAAGCTAACTTTGAAAGGTTTCAGAAATTGTTTAATCAATACGCCGAAAAGTGGTTAGATCATGATTTACTTGAAGGCAAACTTTATTCTGATGGTGCGTTAGCACTATCTGAAATGACGCTTGAATTTGCTGAGAAAATAAGACTTGCGGGTCCGTGGGGACAAAACTTCTTAGAGCCTGTTTTTGACGACGAATTCACCTTAGTTCAACAAAGAATCGTTGGCGAGAAACATCTGAAGATGGTCGTTGAAAAACAAGGGCAAGTTTTTGATGCTATTGCTTTTAATATTGATATAAAGCAATGGCCAAATAGTAAAGCCAGCCAAGTACATTTGTGTTTTCGACTTGATATAAATGAATTTAGAGGCAAACAGTCTTTACAGCTAATGGTCGAAAATCTGGCGCTTATTTCTTAGGCTCTTCGTCTTTTAACCTTTCAAAATTATTTCCTTATAAATTGCCACATTCAAGCGTTTATTTACCTGTGTAATTAAGCTACAATGCGCGACTATTTTACTATTCATATTGGCCAGATTTTTTGGCACTGTAAAAAGATATTTAAGCATGCTTGAAGTAAACCCTGTTTTAAACAAAATTAAAGAAATCCGTGAGCGTACAGATATGCTTAGGGGGTACCTTTGACTACGATCAGAAATCTGAACGTTTAGTTGAGGTTGTTCGTGAATTAGAAGCGCCAGAAGTGTGGAATGAACCCGAACGTGCTCAAGCACTAGGTCGTGAACGTGCGGGTTTAGAAGCTGTTGTTGAAACCATTGATGAAATGGATTCTGGCTGTGAAGACATTGAAGGCTTAGTTGAATTGGCCGTTGAAGAAAACGACGAAGAAACCTTTGAAGATGCGCAAACTGAAATTCAAACTTTAGAAGCAAGTTTAGAAAAATTAGAATTTCGCCGGATGTTTTCGGGCGAACAAGATGCCAACAATTGTTATTTAGATATCCAATCAGGTTCAGGTGGCACTGAAGCTCAAGATTGGGCTGAAATGTTAATGCGTATGTACCTTAGATGGGGCGAAGCGCACGGATTTAAAACTGAAGCTATTGAAGTTACAGATGGTGATGTTGCCGGTATCAAAGGCTGTACAATCAAGTACA
>JAQWHO010000394.1 GCA_029249355.1 Thalassotalea sp. | reverse complement strand
TGAGTACGGCTAGGGATAAAGACCATAATGTAGTGTAGACTATATCATAGCTAGAGTTCGGGTTCGAGGCCCCGCACAGCGTTATGTTATCCCTGGGTGCGTTGGTTTGGGGTCCTGCTGGCGTTCTCGAGTTCTCGTGGGTTGACCTCGGCTTGACCTCGGCTTGACCTCGGCTTGACCTCGTAGAAATCCGTAAAACGGAAAATCCGTTACCACGTGGTAGCAGGGTTTCCGGCCTAAAATCGGTTTTTTTTATCGTAAAAATCGATTTGTTTATCGTAAAATCGATCCCCGGCATCCTGGAGAAGCCGTACGCACCCGGGGGAACCAAAAAAACACGACTTTTTTCCGGCCAAAAAACTTGCATCCCTATATATCTCCTGCGCCGTTAAATGCTTGCACTAAAATCACACCTAGCGCGAAAAAACCGTTGCCATAGCTGATGTAACGTAAACAATCTACGCCGTATTTTATGACGTTTTGATCATCGGTAAATAGACCAACAATTTGCGCGGGAATAGTGATGAATACCACAGCAACACTCAGTAAAAAGTAAATGTTATATTTCGCTATTCGCCACACTGATTGCTCAGCTCTATCTGGTTTGCCTGCGCCGAGGTTTTGCCCAACTAACGTTGCTACGGCATTGCTTAAGCCCCATGCTGGTAGGATCACAAACATTATCACTCTTATTGCTATGGTATAACCTGCAACTGCATCATCACCGTAAGTTGATACTATTCTCACCAAAGCTATCCAACTCGCGGTAGCGATTAAAAATTGCACGATACCCCAAAAAGAGACTTTGATCAGTTTTAAACAAACTTCTGTTTTGATCAGTAAATGTTTTAACGTGATTTTAATACGACCAGCAACACCGAATAAATAACTCAGTTGATAGATAACACCCACTCCACGGCCTATTGTTGTAGCAACTGCTGCACCGGTTAAACCCATTTCAGGAAATGGACCGATGCCATAAATTAACAAAGGATCTAGCACTATATTTATGCCATTGGCTAACCACAAAGAACGCATTGCAATAGAAGCATCACCTGCACCTCGAAAAATTGCATTAATTAAAAATAAATACAATATAGTGATCGAGCCCGTAAGCATGATAGTTGTATAGCTTTTACCTTGTTGAATTAAAGCTTCACTGCCACCCATCAATCTTAATATATCTTCAGCGAAATTTAAGCCGATAAAACCAACAATAAGCGCAACCGCCATGCCTATCCATAACGTTTGTCCTGCAACTACGTCAGCTTGTTCAATATTATGTTCACCGTATCTACGAGCAATGGTTGCCGTAACTGCCATGCTTAAGCCAATTGCTAACGCATAAAGTAATGTTAATACGGCTTCGGTGAGCCCTACTACCGCGACAGCTTGTGCGCCTAAACCGGAAACAAAAAAGATATCTGTGATGGCAAAAATAGATTCCATCAGCATTTCTAATACCATAGGTACAGCTAATAAAAATGCCGCAACGCCTATTGAACCGGTTGTTAGGTCTTTGTGATCTCCTTTTAATGCTTGTTTAAATAACTGCCGTAAACTTCGTTTTTGGACAGTGGTATGTTCTTTTGATGAGTGTTCGTTTTGTGTTTTCAAAATTTGAAACCTTTTGAACGGCCAAATTAATGATTTGGCGTCAATAAATATTGATTACATCCCTATTAAAACTTGATTAAAGGAATGATAAGTAATCGATGAATAATTAATACCAAGCGAATTGATTGATCCTCTTGGTATAAGGCTGAAAGTGTGGGATGAGCATCAAACAGTGATTAAAGCGATCAATTTAGCTACAAAAGCATTGCAAAAAGAATGCACAAAAAGCAGCGATGCTTAATCAATAAAAAGGTTTGTTGGTATGATGATTAACCGTATTTCAGTGTTGTAAATTTATTTAATACAACAAATACAGTTAGAACAGATCCCAGAAATTACAATATCAGCGATAACATGTGTTGATAAAATTGAATTGTTCATTGTCTCGCGCTCCATGGGATGTTCTTTTAAAGGATAGTTAGAATGTCAGTGGGCGTTTAAAAAGTCAACGATCCATCAATAAAAACATTTCCATCTATAAAGAGTAAAGATTTTATTTTTGTATACAGTATGCAATAATGTTGTGGTTTTATTATTACAGTTAATTATAAAGGTTTATTTATGTTGTCTATTAGTGCTGAAGTTATACAGAAAGCGTTAACATTTCCTAAGCTTATTGATGCGTTACAAATTGCATTTACAGACGATATAAAAGTGCCGCCTCGTTTACATTTCGATATTGAAAACCCCAAAGCGAGTAGAGAAACTACATTATTAATGATGCCAGCATGGCAAGCGGGGGATGTGGCTGGCATTAAAATAGTGACTGTTGCTCCTGAAAATAGCCAAAAAAATCTGCCGTCAATTCAAGGGACTTATCTGTTATTAGATGTTGATACAGGCTCGATGAAGGCAATGATGGACGCACCATCTTTAACCGCTAAAAGAACCGCTGCTGCGTCAGCGTTAGCTTCAAGGTTTTTATCACGAGAAGACAGCGATACATTGCTGATTGTTGGCACAGGTACTCTCGCTCCACATTTAATCGCTGCTCACACTAGCGTAAGACCAATCAAACAAATATATGTTTGGGGAAGAAAGTTAGAAAAAGCACAACAAGTTTGTCAGCAAGCTGAGTATTTAAATATCCCTTGCGTTGCGGTAGATGATCTTGAGCATTATGCCAAGCAGGCAGATATCATTTCTTGTGCGACCTTAAGTACAGAGCCTTTGATAGAGGGTAAGTGGCTTAAAGAAGGGCAGCATCTCGATATGGTAGGCGCTTATCGCCCGGATATGCGAGAAATGGATGATGAATGCTTAACTCGCTCTGTTATCTTTGTTGATAATATGGAAAGTGCAGTTAGAGAAACAGGTGATATTGCGATACCCCTTGCTGAAAAAGTTATTGAGATGAGTGATATTACTGCTGATTTATTTGCTTTGTGTGGCAATACATTTTCTTATAATAGAGACAAACATGACATTACGGTTTTTAAATCAGTTGGTCATGCTTTGGAAGATCTTGCTGCGGCGAAATTAGTTTTTGAATTTGTTGAAAATAGCTAAAAAATTAAAATTTTTCAGTAAATTCAATCAATTTTACCGGTTTTTTGTTAACAGATTGTTATTCCTCTGAGAATATATTGACATTAGTGGGTTTGACTATTTTAATTAAGACAATTGAAACTTTAAGGATAAAATAGTCAATGGTGGCACCAGTCTCTTTTAATAATAAATTAAGTCGGCGTGTGCTTGTTTATATTTTATTATGTAGCTCTTTATTATCTGTAGTTTCTACTTTTATTCAGCTTTACTCTGCCTATCATGAAAATATAACTCGTTTAAATAATCAGTTTGATAATATTGAAACGAGTTATATTCAGTCTATTTCTACCAGTTTATGGGACTTTAATGAGCCGTTAGTTCAACAGCAAATTCAAGGTATTGTAAAATTACCTGATATTCGCTTTGTGAAAATCACCACTGGTTTTGGCAAGGTTTATCAATTTGGCAATGAAGAAGCAGAAATAAAAAAGGACGCCAAATATCCCATTTTTTATGGGGATAGCGATATTGGTGATATTTATATTGGTGCCGACTATGAAGATATTTATCAACGTTTATGGCAACAAGCTGGCTTTATTGTTACCACTGAATTTGTAAAAACTTTTATCGTTGCTTTTTTTATCATGTTCATCGTCCATTGGTTGATCACACGACAAATTTATCATATCACTTCATACTCTCAAAAAGTTACCACTGAAAATTTAGACGAAGCGCTGGTGTTACAAAACAGAAGCGCAGATACAGATGAACTCGACGATTTAGCCGATGCAATTAATAGCATGCGATTAGCCATTAAAAATGACATTGTGAAACTTGAAGAAGCTGAAAATGCGTTAATTAATTTAAATGGTGAATTAGAAATTAAAGTGTATGATCGAACGGCTAAGTTAGCGGCAAGTAATCAGCAATTACAACAGTCGCTTGATGATTTAACCTTAGCGAAAGATCAATTAGTACAATCAGAAAAAATGGCATCTTTAGGGCAATTAGTTGCAGGTGTTGCTCATGAAGTGAATACCCCTTTAGGTATTTGTGTTACTTCGATAACAGCGCTAAAAGAAAAAGTTATGGACTTAGCCAATTCGGTAGAAAGTGAAAACTTAACTAAGTCACAGCTTACAACAACATTATCACTGCTTATTGAATACCAAGAAATTATTGAGCGCAGTTTAAATAAAGCCGTAGAGTTAATTCGTGGTTTTAAATCAGTCGCGGTTGAGCAGCATACAGATCCCGAAATAAACATCAATTTACTTCAACACGTTAACGATATTGTCAATACAGTAAAAACATTATTTAAGCGAAAGAATTATTCAATTAATGTTTCGGTTGATGAAAACTTAAACTTAGTCACTTATCCTAGTGCGTGGAACCAAATTTTAACCAATTTTATGACCAATTCTCATATTCATGGCTTTGAAGGACGTGATAAAGGTGAAATAAACATTAGCTTTACTGAAAATAATGGCTTCTTAACGTTAATTTATAGTGATGATGGCAATGGCTTAGATAAAGACATTAAAAACCGTATCTTTGACCCCTTCGTGACGACAAAACGAGGCCAGGGTGGCTCAGGATTAGGAATGAATATCGTTTATAATTTAGTTGATGCTAAATTAGGTGGCACAGTGAAGAGTTTACCTGTCGATAAAGGTTGTAGTTTTCAGGTGAAAGTGCCAATTAATCACCAAGAAATCAACGATTAATGCTTAACTTATGTTTAGCCCATGTTTAGTTATGCTTAGTTAAAACTTATAATATTTACGTCTTCGTTCTTAACAATCGTGATAACCATGAACTTAATCATCATCTTTTTCAACATCGGGCTTCTTAAATAAAATGAAGGTTAAATCATAATGATTTAACCTTTGTTACTCTTCTTCATTAAAGTGCGCTAACACCATATCCGTATAATCAACCATGCCAACAATTTTACACCCTTCAACGACGGGAGCGGTATGAACTCCAAAGCGCTCAAATAACCTTGCACAATAACGAACATCCATTGAAGAGGGCACGCTCAATATCGGTTTAGCCATGATCTCATATAAATTGACACGTTCAGGCGATCTATCTTTTGCAATTACTTGTTTGGCAATATCGGCAAGCATTACAAGACCATACTCATCGTTTTCATCTCGTTTATTAATGATAATAGCTTTTGCGTTATGTTCTCGTGCCAGTTTGATTCCTTCTGCTACGGTTAACATACCCTCTGCAAATTGATAGCCGCTATTGGTCATCGCATCTTTTACTTGGACTACTTTATGACTCATAACTCTTCCTCTACTTTACCTTTTAATCGTTCTACTTGGTGGGCTACACCCACAGCATCTTCTACACCAATTTGAATGGCGATACCTTTACCTGGCTCGTTGTCAAATCCACCAACTTTTTCAATACGCTCTAATACTTTTCGAGCTAAATGTTCTTCAACAACAAATAATAAAACATCGCGTTGAGTTTCAAGCTGCATACCAAAGAAGGTACGCTGTCTTTTAATACCTTCTCCTCTGGCGTTGTTTATAATGGTGGCGCCTGTAGCGCCTGCTCGCCTAGCTTCTTTCATAACCGCTTCGGTTGTAGAGTCTTCTACAAAAGCGATCAGTAATTTAAATTGCATAATGTCCTCACTTTGTGTTTTGTTTATTGTGGGTATTTATTTGTGTTAATTGTGCATATGCCATAACTGCAATTATGGGACATAAGCTAGCAAAAGCGATTAGACCAAAACCGTCAATGAGCGGACTTCTTCCCGGAATAGTGCTTGCTAAACCAAGACCAAGCGCTGCAACTAAAGGTACAGTTACTGTTGATGTTGTCACGCCGCCTGAGTCATACGCTAAAGGGATAATCATTTTAGGACAAAACATGGTTTGAATCACAACAATGATATAACCGGTGATAATGTAATAATGTATTGGATGACCAGCAACAATTCTAAAACTTCCTAAAGCAATACCTATAGCAACGCCTATTGCGACAGAAATTCGTAAACTGTTTGCGTTAATCGCACCACCAGAAACTTCTTCAGCTTTGATGGCAACTGCAATTAATGAAGGCTCAGCGATAGTTGTGCTAAAACCGATTGCTGCAGCAAAGATATAAACCCACATATAATCAAGCCAAGAAGGAATGGCGTTTATTGCTTGTTCTGCATAAATAAATTGCGGATCGGTTAATTGCTCAGCCATCATTTTTCCTAATGGAAACAATGCCTTTTCTAAACCGAGTAAAAATAAAGCTAAACCAATAAGGACATAGAAAAAGCCAAATCCTACTTGTTTAACTTTGGGAATGGGCTTTCGTATGACTAATAATTGGAAGACAAGGATGATTGATAAAATAGGTAAAACATCGATTAACGTGGCTTTTAATGTGTTTAAAAATTCTAAAAGTAATGCCATATCAACCACCAATGACCATGCCATAAACCATGACAAACACCATAGGAGTTAGCGACGCAAAAGCGATCAAACCAAAACCATCAACCATCGGATTACGTCCTTTTATAGCGGAGGCTAATCCAACCCCTAAGGCGGTGACTAAAGGAACGGTAATTGTCGAAGTGGTTACACCGCCCGAATCATAAGCTATTCCAATAATCCATTTAGGAGCAAAGGCAGTCATAATTACGACCATGGCATAGCCGCCGATAATTAAGTAATGAATTGGCCAGCCTCTAATTATTCGTAACACACCAACGACAATGGCTAATCCCACTGAAAAGGCGACGGTAAATCTTAAACCATTAGCATATTCAGCTTGAGCAACTTTTGATAACTCAATAATGCCACCCTTTGCGGCAACATTGGCGGCTTCTTTTGCTACAGCAATGAGAGAAGGCTCAGCGACAGTTGTGCCAAAACCTAAACAAAAGGCAAATGTTAATAACCACCAAATGCTGCCTTTTTTGGCAAAGGACTGTGCCATCGATTCGCCAATAGGAAATAACCCCATTTCAAGGCCATAAATAAAAAAAGTTAACCCTAATACAACTAATAATAGGCCAATGAAAATATCGCCTAAATTAGGCAAAGGTTGCTGTAGAACCGCAAATTGAAAAAAAGCGATCACTAAAATAATGGGAAGGAGATCTTTACAGCTGCCAATCAGAGATTTGAAAAATAGAATGAATTGCTGGTGCATGAAACCTTATAAAAAGTTATCTATTGATGAGTTAACTTTATCATAGAGCATGTTATTGAAAATTATAGCTAATAAGTGAAATTTGTTGGATTAAAAGACGGTTTATTGATAAGCATCAATAAACCGCCTTTTAATAGAGAGGATGAGCTAAAATTAATTAAAACGAGAAATAGAAAAAGGGGATATATCAATAGCTGTTTTTTCATTGGATATTATTTGACCTATTAGTTTTCCCGAAATAGCGCCTAATGTTAAGCCTAAATGTTGATGACCTAAGGCAAAGGTAATATTTTTATGATTTGGAGCAGAACAAATTACCGGTAAAGAATCCGGTAATGAAGGTCGACATCCCATCCAAGCATGACTTTTTTCTTCTGATAGTTTCGGTAATTCATTTAAAATAAACTGCGCGTTTTTATGTAGCGTAGCTGCTCGTTTCATATTAGCTGTTTGAGTGAGTCCTGCAAATTCAGCGGTGCCGGCTAAGCGCAAACCATGTGACATTGGTGTGATGATAAACCGTCGTTCGGCAGAAGCGACTGGGCGGTTTAGTTGATTTTTAGTTTGCTCTGACAGATCCAAGCTATAACCACGTTCTGCCTCTATTGGCAGTTTATAATTTAATTGTTTGAGTAAAGTTTCAGACCAAGCCCCTGTCGATATTACAACATGATCAAAGGTTAAACATTCTTCACCGTCAGATAATTCCACTTGTGAATCTGAGTGATTAATTGTTTTTACATTAAAACTTTTAAATGTGTAACCTAACGCTTGACCAAACTCATTGAGTTTTTGGCTAAGTGCTAACGGATTTAGAGTATGAGCTACTTCAGTGAAATAGAGCGAATATTGAATGTTTCTATGTAAATTAGGTTCTAAAAGTAACGTTTGACCTTTATCTAATAGTTTTACTTTTATACCTTGTTTTAAATAAGCCTGATGCTGTTTTTTTATCTTTTCTAGGGGCGTATTTTCATAAACAAGTAAACTGCCTTTTTCGATTAAAAGATGTTCAGCTTCTGCAGCTTTTAGTAGCGGTTTGTAATAATCTATTGCGTGCTTGTTGATGTTTTTTAATGCTTGAATGTTTTTACTTCGCTTAGATTGAAACATATTAGCGATAAATTTTATAAACCAAGGGAAAGATTTGGGGAAGTGTTTTGGCGAAAGAGCAACGGGGCCGAGTGGGTTTAGTAGCATTTTGGGTAATTGTAAAAGAATACTCGGTTCTGCTAATGGTAATATTTGTTCAGTAGCAAAGTGACCCGCATTAGCTTTCGAACAACCTTCACCGACAGCTCCTTTATCAATTAGCGTTACTTGGTAACCGCGTGCTTGTAATTCAACAGCACAGTTAATACCGATAATGCCTGCGCCAACTACAGCGATATGCTTTTTATTGTTTACTTCACTCATTTCACTGAATCCAAATAGTGTTAAATTTTACGATAATTAATCGTTGTCTTAATTGTTCGTTAGGTTAGAACGTTATTTCTATTAACGTAAAAAAAATCCTTTAGGAAAAATATCTTTATCATCAAGTACAAACTGATGTACGCCGGTAATAAAAGCTGTACCACTAACTCG
>JAQWHO010000393.1 GCA_029249355.1 Thalassotalea sp. | reverse complement strand
TAGATATATGTCGAAAACTTAGGGAAAGTAAACCTGAGCAGGTGATTATGATGCTTACTTCAAGAGATAGTGAAATTGATCGCGTATTAGGTTTAGAGCTGGGGGCTGATGATTATATGGCAAAGCCTTTTAGTGTCAGAGAATTGCAAGCACGTATTCGAGCACAACTTAGACGTATACATTTAAATATTGAAAAAAATGCAAAGTTAAATAGTCTTTCTGCACCTGAACAATTCTTAACGTTAGGGCAATTACAAATAGATAATCTTACTCACCGTACTTTGCTTGCGGGAAAAGAGTTAGATCTAACATCAACAGAGTTCGATTTATTATTATACTTAGCTTCTCACCCTGAACAGGTGTTTTCTCGTGAACAATTATTAAGTTCTGTTTGGGGATATCATCATAGCGGTTATGAACATACGGTAAATTCTCATATTAACCGTTTGAGAAATAAAGTAGAGAAAAATGCCACTAAGCCTGAAATTGTACAAACCGTATGGGGAGTTGGTTACAAACTTTCTAAACAGGGCGTAGCTGCGTGAAGTTTTCACTATATCAAAGACTTTCTTTGTCTTTATTGTTGGTTTTTATCATTATTATTAGTGTCTTTTATTTATGGTCTGTGCAACTTGAGAAGCAGGCGAGGTATGAATCGGAGCAAAGTTTACATTTATCTTTAGCGGCAAACTTAGCAAGAGATAATCCATTATTACAGCAAGGTGTTTATGACCATAAAGCGTTGAAAAATCTTTTTCATACCTTAATGGTTTTAGGTCCAGCCTTTGAATTCTATTTTTTAGATCCGACAGGAAATATCTTAACTCACTCCTTACCTACTTCTTTGATTAAGCGAAATAAAGTTAATGTTTCACCTTTGATTCGTTTGACTCAAAATCAGGCGGACTTGCCTGTTTATGGTGATGATCCTCAGCACCAAACAAGACAAAAAATATTTTCAGCGGCGCCGGTATTTAATGGAGCAACATTACAAGGTTATTTATACGTAATTGTTGCAGGGGAGCGATATGAAACGGCATTTGAGAAACAAAATACCAATAGGCAAGTAAAGCTATCAATGGTGATATTTATTGGCGCAATGTTATTTCTATTTATTGTGATGCTAGGACTGTTTGCTTACTTTACACGCCCTCTAAGATTATTAAATCGGGAAATTACTGCGTTAAAATCAGCCGGATTTGATACTTCAAAAGTAAAACTTACCCATTGGAAGCCACAAAGCCATAATGAAGTGCATATGCTTGGTGAAGTGTTTGAAGCAATGGCGAAACAAATTCATGAGCAATTATTACAGTTAAAACAAAATGATAGTCAACGTAGAGAGTTATTAGCGGATATATCACATGATTTAAGAACACCACTTGCCTCATTACAAGGTTATATTGAAACCATTTCTCTTAATGCTAATAGTATAACTGCTGAGCAGCAGCAAAAGTATATTGATGTAACGTTAAAGAATGCGCGACAACTGAAACAACTTATCGATCAAATATTTGAATTAGCACATATAGAAGGCGGCCAAGTTACATTGAATTTAGAGAGCTTTAACCTAGCAGAGCTGCTTTATGACGTTGTGGCAAAATTCACTTTAAAAGCCCAAGAAAAAAACATTTCGATAATTATTACTCCTCAGTGTTCAACATTGTTAATTCATAGTGATATTGCCAAATTAGAAAGGGTAGTCAGTAACTTAATTGAAAATGCGATTAGACATACCTCTAACGCTGGACAGATTGCTATTAATATTGAAGAGCAAGAAAAGCATTGTTTTGTCAA
Organism: Thalassotalea sp.; assembly: GCA_029249355.1. Lineage (GTDB taxonomy): Bacteria > Pseudomonadota > Gammaproteobacteria > Enterobacterales > Alteromonadaceae > Thalassotalea_H. The sequence continues at coordinate 1,519 of JAQWHO010000393.1, read as the reverse complement.
AGTCAGAGATAACGGTACGGGCATAAAAACCGAAGAGCTATCGTATATATTCGATACGCGTTACCGTGCTAGTAATGCAATACAAAGTGATGAAAAGCATACAGGGCTTGGCTTAGCCATTACTAAAAAAATATTAGAACTATTAAAGAGTGAAATACACGTTACCAGCGAATTAGGTAAAGGCACTGAATTTTCGTTTGATGTTAAAGTTGCCAGCTGAATTTAATGAATTAGTACTCGAAGTTTTGATAAATAGTTTCTAAAATAAAGCTAAACTGAATAAGTTAACTTTCTAATCAAATGGAATAAATGTGAATATAAAATTATTAACATCTCTGATCATCATCGCCATCACCGGTTGTGCTCAATCATCTACCGGTCGTAATCAAATCACCTTATTTTCGAACAGTGAATTAAGTAAAATGGGGATCACATCATTTGAAGAGTTAAAACAAAAAGAAAAAATTAGTACAGATAAAAAAACTAACCAATATGTTCAGTGTGTATCTAATGCCGTGATAAAAAATGTACCTAAATCTGCGCACAGTGGTGACTGGGAAATCGTCGTGTTTGACTCAGAACAAGTCAATGCGTTTGCTTTGCCCGGTGGTAAAATTGGTGTTTATACTGGCATTTTAAAAGTGACTGAAAACCAAGATCAATTAGCCGCTATTATTGGTCACGAAGTCGCTCACGTTATTGAACGTCATTCAAATGAGCGACTTTCATCTAATCAATTAACACAAATGGGCGCTGCAGCGGGTAGTGCTATTTTGACGCAGCAAGGTGTTGAAAATAAAGAAACGTGGATGATGGCTGGGATGGCAATTGCGCAATACGGATTTTTAATGCCTTATGGCAGAATGCATGAGAGTGAAGCAGATATTGTTGGTCAAGACTTAATGGCAAAATCAGGCTTCCAACCAAAAGCAGCTATTGCTTTATGGGAAAATATGGCGAAACAATCAGCTGGCGCTCCACCAGAGTTTTTATCAACGCATCCATCTAATCAAACCCGTATTGATGATTTGACACAGCATTTAGATAAGTCAGCAAAACTTTATAAAAGTAAAAACCGCCCAAGTTGTTTAAAACCTTAAATAAATAGCTGGTTTAACAACTATTTTCAGTAAACTTTAAATTAAATTTCGTTCTTTTTCTGAGCTAATCAAAGGATTGATTAGCTCAGGAACAAGTGTTGTTTAACAACAAAGCTTCTATCAAAAAGCTTTCTACTTGTTTTTTAATGTAACTTCGAACGCCTTTCCACCAAAACCATGTTTATTGCACTTTGCTCTAACGATCACTTTAGAGATTTCTTTTGGAATATTGAGATTACACTGACCGCGTGTAACAGGTTGCTCATTATCATGAGGGTGAGCAAGTTCACGATAGCCAAGTTGATTACCATCTAAGTCGATAACTTCCCAGCCATCGGCGAAATGCTCCCAACCTTGATCATTGTGCCTAACTGATGTGCCAAAACACCAACTGCCATTTGATTTTTGTGTTGCGATTA
>JAQWHO010000392.1 GCA_029249355.1 Thalassotalea sp. | reverse complement strand
AGCAAATAGCGAAGCGAATATTTTATTTGATCGCTGTACCATTCCAGTCAAACTCGATCGTGTAGATTTCGAAGAACAATCAATTTTAAGCTATCAAGGCGATTTTAGCGTTGTGGCTACCAGTGACTTTCATGGTCAATATGGTGTGATGAATCAATTACTGAAAAATAATCATGTTATCGATGAAAACAATCATTGGGCATTTGGTAACGGGCATTTTGTCATTACTGGCGATGTGTTTGATCGTGGTGATAAAGTCACGGAAATTTTATGGTTTTTATACCGTTTAGAACAAGAAGCTGAACTTGCTGGTGGTAAATTACATCTGTTGTTAGGAAACCATGAAGTCATGGTGCTAAATGGCGATTTACGTTATTTACATCCTAAATATGTTGAAGTTGCTGAAAAGCTTAACCAACCTTTTGAAAAGCTTTATGGCAAAGGTACTGTGTTAGGTGATTGGTTAAGAACAAAGCCAGTACTGGTTAAAATTAATAATATACTTTTTGCTCATGGCGGTTTTCATCCATCCCTTGCACAAGAAAAACGTTCATTAAAAGACATCAACCAAGTATTTAAAACCAACTTAGTAAAAAGTGAATTATCTCAATCACGTGAAGGTTGGGGAGAGTACTTACATAAATCTAATGGACCGATATGGTATCGTGGCTACTTTAAAGATGATGGCGCTAGCTCTCAAGAAATTGATTTGTTACTAAAACATTTTGATATTGAATTTTTAGTGGTAGGGCATACTTCGCAAAAGCAAGTAGAAACAAGACATCAAGGCAGAGTGATTGCGATAGATTCAAGTATTAAAATGGGCATATACGGCGAATTATTATTTGTTGATGGTGATAAAAAGTGGCGAGGCTCTTTAAGCGGTGAAAAAATGCCGTTATTGTAAATTTATACTTTTAAAAAATTATCAATAATAAGTTAAAATTGAACTACTACTTCAAGTTATAATGAATTTAAGTCTTATAATTATTAATAATTATATTAGTATTTTGATTGATGTTTTCTTGGAGTGACATGCTTTTTAAAGTTATCGGCATATTTTTTGTTGGTTTAGCTGCATTAGGCGCTGTGTTACCTATTTTGCCTACAACACCATTTTTGCTAGTTTCTGCGGGGTGTTTCGCTAAGTCATCCCCTCGATTACATAAAAAATTGCTCGAAAATAAAACCTTTGGTCCGATGATCTTTCATTGGCAAGAATCACGTTCAATTCCTAAACGTGCAAAAATTATTTCATTGCTGACTATGGTGCTCAGTGTCGCCTATTCTTGTTATGTGCTTGATTATATGTACCTACGTATTTTTGTTTTTTTGTTAGTGGCTTTTCCATTTGTGTTTGTTGCACGTTTGCCTCTTTCAGAAAATGAAAGTCAAAAGAGCCAAACGAAAAACAGCATTAATTTTAAGTGATATTAAGCTAATGCTTTATTAAGCCAATGCTTTACCAACCAAAGCAGCTAAATGATCTGGCAAGGTTAACGACAAGGCAATTTCATGGCCACGATCAGACATTTTCTTCCACGTTAATTGCACAATCCGAATGATTTTTGCTTCGTTATTTACTTCTGTATATTTCGCGGCAAACTCATCAAAGTAATATTGTAAGAAAACTAAACACGCAACGTCTTCTAGCGTTTGGCTATCGATATTCGATTTTAGCTTTTCTTTGCGAATAATACACGCCGATTTTTCTGCAGATGTTTCATCATAGCCACTCTCTATCATTAACTGTTTTGTGGTTTTTGCATGAAACTTTCCGAGTTCTTTTCGCCATGTTAAATAGCCTTGTTTTCCTTCAGGAAATTCACTTCGTTTCAAATGCCAACGTTTAATGTGTTGAGCACGAACTGCTATTTGCAGATGCTCATTTGAGTTAGGCCAATATCGATTCAAACATTCTGACATATACCGTCCGTAAACTAATTCTTTCGGTTGGTTTTGATTATCAATTAGGGTGGCATTGGGATCTTCTTGGTTAACTGCATCGATAGCGGCTAATACTTTGCTTAATGGAGTGTTTAATTGATTACCTGATGAATTGCCTGATTGAGTTGTCATAAAGTGATTTTTGCTTGAGGTGATAAATATATAGTAACTTTTTTAAGGTGTTTTTCAATGATCCCGTGCAATTTAGTTGGTGAAAGCTAATTGAGAAATAATTGTGCACAATGATCGTTAGATCATATTGTCGTTTAGCCCTATTTTAAGTATAATGCTTTCCCGTCCTGTTAGGGTGGTGTGTTTGTCAAAAACAACGCTAAACTAACATAACAAATTTGAACAAAATTTCTGTTTCCCCTGACATTTGGTATCACATGACAACTAGATATATTTTTGTAACCGGTGGCGTTGTATCGTCTCTTGGTAAAGGTATTGCTGCTGCATCGCTTGCTGCAATTCTCGAAGCTCGTGGCCTTAAGGTTACTATGCTTAAACTTGACCCTTATATAAATGTTGACCCAGGAACAATGAGTCCAATTCAACATGGTGAAGTATTTGTTACTGAAGATGGTGCTGAAACAGATCTTGATTTAGGTCATTACGAACGTTTTATTCGTACCAAAATGACTAAACTTAATAACTTTACTTCTGGTCGTATATACCAAGACATTTTAGCGCGTGAGCGAAAAGGTGAATTCTTAGGCGCGACCATTCAAGTGATCCCACATATTACTAATGACATTAAGCGTCGAGTTATTGAAGGTGCTGAAGGTTACGATATCGCGATGGTAGAAATCGGCGGTACGGTTGGCGATATGGAATCTCAACCGTTTATGGAAGCTATTCGTCAGTTAGCATTAGAAGTTGGGCGTGACCGTGCAATGTTCATGCATCTTACTTTAGTGCCTTATTTAGCTGCGGCAGGTGAAATTAAAACTAAGCCAACCCAGCATTCTGTAAAAGACTTACGCTCTATTGGTATTTTACCGGACATTTTAGTCTGTCGTTCAGACCGTGTTATCCCTAATGCGGAACGTGCAAAAATTGCATTATTTACTAACGTTGAAGAAAGAGCAGTTGTGTCAATGCGTGACGTTGACAGCATTTATAAAATACCAGCACTATTAAAAGCGCAAGGTACGGATGAAATTGTCGTGAAACGTTTCGGCTTAGATATACCAGAAGCTGACTTATCTGAGTGGGAAAAGGTACTTTATCAAGAGGCTAACCCTAAAGGTGAAGTGACTATTGGTATGGTCGGTAAATACACTGAATTACCCGATGCCTATAAAACAGTTAACGAAGCATTAAAACATGCAGGGTTAAAAAATCAATTAGCGGTGAATATTAAATACGTTGATTCTCAAGATATAGAAGTGAAAGGTGTAGAGCTTTTATCTGAGTTAGACGCGATTCTTGTTCCAGGTGGTTTTGGTGAGCGTGGTGTTGAAGGGAAAATATTAGCCGCGCAATATGCTCGAGAAAATAAAGTGCCATATTTAGGTATTTGTTTAGGGATGCAAGTTGCCCTAATAGAATATGCTCGAAATGTTGCCGGTTTAACTGACGCGCACAGTACTGAATTTAAACCTGAAACACCGTATCCGGTTGTTGGTTTAATCAATGAATGGTTAGATGAAGAAGGTCAAGTTGAGTATCGCTGCGAAAACTCTGATTTAGGCGGAACGATGCGTTTAGGTTCTCAATTGTGCCACATATTGAAAGATACCAAGGCATATAACGTATATGGCAGTGAAACAATTTATGAGAGACACCGTCACCGTTTTGAGGTAAATAATAACTACCGAGAGAAATTAAGTGACGCTGGCTTAGTTTTCTCTGGTTTATCTACGGATAAAACGTTAGTTGAGGTGATTGAAATTCCAGATCACCCATGGTTTATTGCTGGGCAATTTCATCCAGAGTTTAATTCAACTCCTCGAGATGGCCACCCATTATTTGAAAGCTTTGTTGCTGCCTCGTTTGAGCATCAAAAGCAGCAATCAAACTAAGTAGAAAATAACTAAAACCGTAGCCAAGTGCTGCGGTTTTACGTTCAGGACGAACCGTATGTCGAAATGACAGGATGTCAAGGAGCGACAAGTTCAGGACGAACGGTATGTCGTGATGACAGGATGCAATGAACGACGCTTTTTAATGTACTTAATTTAATTTATCAGTTTACGTAAACGTAAAAATATAAAGGAACAATAATGTCGAATATTAGTAAAATTATCGCTCGCGAAATCATGGATTCTCGTGGTAACCCAACGGTTGAAGCAGATGTATATTTAGAGTCTGGTGCATGGGGCCGTGCAGCTGCTCCTTCTGGTGCATCAACAGGTTCACGTGAAGCATTAGAATTACGTGACGGCGACAAAGCTCGTTACTTAGGTAAAGGTGTTTTAAAAGCCGTTGCTGCAATCAATGACAACATCGCTCCTGCGTTAATTGGCAAAGATCCTTTGGCACAAGCTGCAATTGATCAAATCATGATCGATTTAGACGGTACTGAAAACAAAGAAAAATTTGGTGCTAACGCCATTCTTGCTGTTTCTTTAGCAGTAGCTAAAGCAGCGGCAAACGCTAAAGGTGTGCAATTATTTGAACACATCGCTGACTTAAACGGTACTCCTGGTGTTTATTCTTTACCTTTACCAATGATGAACATCATCAATGGTGGTGAACACGCTGATAACAACGTTGATATCCAAGAGTTTATGGTTCAACCGGTTGGTGCTGACAGCTTCAAAGAAGCATTACGTATGGGGGCTGAAATATTCCATGCACTTAAAAAAGTGTTATCTGCCAAAGGCTTAAATACTGCTGTTGGTGATGAAGGTGGTTTCGCACCTGATTTAGCATCAAATGCTGACGCATTAGCGGTAATCAAAGAAGCGGTTGCAGCTGCTGGTTACGAGTTAGGTAAAGACGTTACTTTAGCAATGGATTGTGCGGCTTCTGAGTTCTACAACAAAGAAACGGCTATTTATGACCTTAAAGGTGAAGGCAAGCAATTTACTGCTAACGAATTCTCTGATTTCTTAGCTACGCTTTGTGAAGAGTACCCAATTGTTTCAATTGAAGATGGCTTAGATGAGTCAGATTGGGACGGTTTTGCGTACCAAACTAAATTATTAGGTGATAAAGTTCAAATCGTTGGTGATGACTTATTCGTAACCAACACTAAGATTTTAGCGCGCGGTATTGAAAACGGTATTGGTAACTCTATCTTAATCAAATTCAACCAAATCGGTTCATTAACTGAAACTTTAGCAGCAATTAAAATGGCTAAAGATGCTGGCTTTACTGCGGTTATCTCTCATCGTTCAGGTGAAACGGAAGATGCAACTATTGCTGACTTAGCCGTAGGTACTGCTGCAGGTCAAATCAAAACAGGTTCTTTATGTCGTTCTGACCGTGTTTCTAAGTACAACCAATTATTACGTATTGAAGAGTTTTTAGGTGATAAAGCTATATTTAACGGCTTGTCAGAAGTTAAAGGCCAATAACGACGAATTCTTTGTTAATTCATTCAAGAACTGCGTTGGATGTACTCACTAACTACCGTTAGCTCCGTGCATCCGCCTTGTTCTAGATTGAATTAACTTCAACTTCATTCGTTATGTTACTTAATTAAAAAACCACTCAATTGAGTGGTTTTTTATTATCTGAAAACATTATAGTTAACTTATTACGAAGCTTGTTTTTCAATAATATGTATATCGCGTTGTGGAAACGGGATTTCGATTTTCTCTTCTTTTAGCGCTAAGTAAATCGCTTTATATGCGGAAAATTTTGCTGCGTATAAATTTACTGTTGGTGTCCAAAGTCTGACGGAAATATTAATTGAGCTATCGCCAAATTCCTCTATCCCTATTTGAGGTGCTCTTTGTTTGCTGGCAATGCCTAATTCGTTCATGACTTTTTCTAATAAAGTGATCGTTTTAATCGGATCTTCTTTATAAGCGATACCCACGGTCAATTCTAATAATGAATCTTCATTTGAATTTGACAGTACTTCACCGACAATATGTTTATTGGGAATGGTAATTTTAACGTTATCTTCGTCATGCATAATGGTGTAAGCCAATAATACTTCGGTGACTATGCCCGTTTTTCCTTGTACGGTAATAGTATCGCCAACCACAAACGGCCTAATTAAAATAATATTAAAGCCTGCCGCATAGTTTGCTAATAAGCCTTGTAATGCTAAACCAGCACCTAATGAAATTGCACCAATTGCCGCAATAAATGGTGTAACACTGATACCCAATTTACTGAGTGAAACAATACTGATCATCACTACCAGTAACATTTTTGTGGTATTAGATAAAAACTGACTTAAGGTGACATCAAGTTTATGACGTTGACATAAGCGCAAAACAAAATTAGAAATTTTACCCGCGACAATATAGCCCAAAATAAAAATGATTAAGGCACCCACTAATTGAAAACTATAATTAGAGAAGAAATCGATAATGAGTTTATACAACTGACTGACTTGATCAATTTCATTTTTTAACAAGTTGGCGGGATCTAATGATTGTGCATTCAAGGCTTTACTTGCTGTTTCGCTTTCTGCTTCACTATACATTGTGATTATTACTCTCTTAGTTGGAAACTGTTAGGCCTTATTTAGGCGCTGTTGAACATTTTTGAATCTAGATAGATAGTTGTTTTATAGCGTATTGGTTATATTTACTCAATGCCACCTAGACTAGTTTATATTAATTAGGCCGATATTTAACACAATTTAGACAAAGATGCTTTATGAAGTTCTTTGATGAATTATCACTAACAATGCAGTATGCTTAAGCCTTAAGCAGTAATTTACTAAAAAGTATTCAATACCTTCATGACTGAGCAAACTTCACTTTGGCAAGATGATACAAAAACAGCAGACTTTGCTGAGCTTTGTAATGCCTTATACGAACGTGAAATTATGCTTTTAGCGAACAGTGAAATTCAATCTCCGCAAGTATTTCAAGGGCGATTAAAAAGCCTACCTTATTATATCAAACGTACAGCACATCTTATGTTTCAAGCGAAAACTCCACTTGCTATAGACGTTCAAAATGCCAGTTGGTCGGCAAAGCAAGGCGGACAGATGCCGCTTAAAGATCAAGATATAGAAGCCGTAAATCAGTGGTATTTATCGATTAATTTAACACATGGCTTAGTGGTCCCAATAGTGAATGATTCATTTATCGTTTTAGATTCTATTGATCGTATTGATAAAGACAAAAATAGATTTAGAACGAATGTTCATGGTTGGTTTTATTTAGATAAACAAGATGAATCAGAAAATAACGTTAAAACTAACCGTCTACTAAAACCCAATAAGCGTGTGATGACGGCAGCTTGCACAGGACATAGCTGGCTGAATGATCAAAAAGTTAATCCTCATATTCCTACTTTGCGTGAGTTATTACTTTCTTGCGCAATAAATTGGCGAAACTTCAAACAACCCGCCTTTGTTTAATGGTATTGTTTAATGGTATCGTTTAAGGCTTCCTGCACAATAAAGCGTTATTTGTATTTACACCAGCGAGCAGCCTTTTATAATAGCCCATTAATCTCACTTTTTTTAAAAATTTGTTTTCATTAATATGCGCGTTATTACCATTGTATTACTGATATTTTTAGTGTTATTACAATACCGACTTTGGTTCGGGAAAAATAGTGTGCCTGATTACTTATCACTTGAAGACGAAGTGGCTCGACAAAAAGTAGATAATGACAAATTACGTCAACGTAATAAGTTGTTATATGCCGATACTGATGATTTAAAATCCGGCAGTGAGGCGATAGAAGAGCGGGCTCGAAATGAATTGGGCATGATAAAAAACGGTGAAACTTTTTTTCGCATAATTCCTAATAAAAATAAGCAAAAAAAGGGTTAACACTTTCGTATGCCTTATAAGAAAATCCCTTTAGTTGTTATCATTCCTGCCGCGGGTATTGGTAAGCGAATGAAAGCGAATTGCCCTAAGCAATACTTGAAAATCAATCAAACAACCATCCTTGAGCATACTGTTACTCGTTTAGCTTCACACCCAATGATCAACAAAATCATTATCGCTTTGGGAGCTGAAGATGAATATTTCGCTAAAACGCACTTGTCTGAACAAGCTAAAGTTTTTGTGGTTGATGGTGGAAAAGAACGTGTTGACTCTGTTTTAGCCGGCTTAAATATTATTGATCCCAATGAATTTCCTTGGGTGTTGGTTCACGATGCAGCTCGACCTTGCTTAGCATTAAATGATTTAGATAGCTTAATTGAAGCCTGTTTAGCAGAAAATATTGGCGGTATTTTGGCTTCTCCTGTGCGCGATACTATGAAACGTGGCAAAGATTTTCTTATTCAAGCAACGGTTGAACGTGAAGATCTTTGGCATGCGTTAACCCCTCAAATGTATCCAACAACACAATTGAAAACCTCTATTGAACAAGCACTTGATGCTCAGGCCGTTATTACCGATGAAGCTTCAGCTATTGAGTTTTCAGGTGGAAAAAGTCAATTGATATCAAGCAGCAGTGAAAATATTAAAATTACTCATCCGGATGATTTAGCGTTGGCTGAATTTATCATTAATAAACAATTATCAACGAACGTAAATATACAGGAAAATCAATGAGAATAGGCCATGGTTTTGATGTTCATAAATTTGGTGGACAAGGACCTATTATTTTAGCTGGTGTTGAAATTCCATATGAATCAGGTTTTATTGCTCATTCAGATGGTGATGTCGCTATTCATGCATTATGCGATGCGATTTTAGGGGCGTTATGTTTAGCCGATATTGGCAATCATTTTCCTGATACTGATGGTCAATATGAAAATATTTCTAGCCGTATATTATTACGTCATGTGATTGGTTTAATGTTTGACAAAGGTTACGAACTTGGTAATGCGGATATTACCATTGTTGCTCAAGCGCCTAAAATATCGCCTCATTTAATCGCGATGCGAACGTGCTTAGCAGAAGACTTACAATGCAATATAGATCAAGTTAACGTTAAAGCGACTACCACCGAAAAGCTCGGTTATGTTGGTAAAAAAGAAGGTATTTCAGTGCACGCAGTTGTTTTACTCTCACCAAGTACAAAAAAAATAAAAACAACAGTAAGTGAACAGGCCGATAAATAATATGTTACCTAAATTTTCTTATTTATATGGCGAGCCTCAAACTTCTGGTGATTTACGAAGTTGTGAAAGTGATTTTAAAGTATTCGAACAACTGCCTTTTACACCGTGTGGTGAAGGTGAACATTTACTGATCCACATCCGTAAAACAGGATTAAATACCGTTTTTGTTGCCAAACAACTGGCAAAATATTTTTCAGTAAAAGAAAACCTTGTAACGTATGCAGGACTTAAAGATCGCTTTGCCATTACCGAGCAATGGTTTGGTATTCATGTGCCGGGCAAGCAGGAATATGACTTAAGTGATTTATCCATTGATGGATTAGAGGTAATAACGTACGCCCGCCATAATAAAAAACTCCGTATCGGTGCATTAAGCGGTAATCGCTTTGAAATAACCTTGAGAAATGTCAGTGATATAAATGAGGTGATTCGTCGTTGGCATGCTGTTAATGAATACGGTGTACCCAATTATTTTGGTGAACAACGCTTTGGTATTGATGGTGGTAATATCGAACGTGCTGCTTCGTTATTTTCAGGGCAAAAAGTTAAAGACAGAAAAAAGCGTGGTATTTACCTTTCTGCTGCTCGCTCATTACTTTTTAATGATATCGTTTCAAAACGAATTAACAATCAACTTTTTGATAAAATTCAAAAGGGAGACGTTTTAATGCTCGCAGGCACGCAGTCTGTTTTTCCGCTTGAAGCTATTGATGAGGTTATCGAGCGACGCTTTGTTGAAAAAGATGTCGATATTACTGCGCCATTATGGGGTGCAGGGCAATTAATGACCTTGGAAGAACCCTTAAAACTTGAAGCGACTTTACCTGAAAATCATCCCGATTTTTGTCAAGGGTTAGCAAAGTTTGGTTTAAAGCAAGAAAGGCGACGTATTCGTTTATCGTTGCAAGATGGCGTAATTGAATCAAACGAATCAGCAAATACACTCACGTTAAAATTCACTTTAGCCGCGGGCTGTTTTGCCACTTCTATTTTAAGAGAGTTATTAGTTTATAAAGACTTAACAGAGCGTGTTGGTTCACGTAATGGGTAAATAATGAGAATTTTATTAAGTAATGACGACGGCGTTCATGCGCCTGGCATCAAAGTTTTATATCAAGAGTTAAGTAAATTTGCAGATGTTACCGTAGTTGCGCCTGATAGAAACTGCAGCGGCGCAAGTAACTCTTTGACGTTAATGAACCCATTGCGAGCTGAACAACTAGATAATGGTTTTATCTCAGTAAATGGTACGCCAACAGATTCGGTGCATTTAGCGATAAGTCAATTAATGGATCCGCTTCCTGATTTAGTAGTCGCAGGCATTAATCGTGGCGCGAATTTAGGTGATGATACTCTATATTCAGGCACGGTTGCAGCAGCTACAGAAGGTCGACATATGGGCATGCCTGCGGTCGCAGTTTCTTTAGCAGGCAAAGATGAAAAACATTACCAAACTGCCGCCATTGTTGCTGCTAAGTTTATTCAACGATTACAATTGCATCCGTTACCTAGCGATCAAATAATCAATATTAATGTGCCTAATATTCCAGTAGAAGAATTGAAAGGTTTAAAAGTAACCCGCTTAGGGCATCGACACAAAGCTGAAACGATGAAATCAACGCTAGACCCTTGGAAAAGGAATATTTATTGGTATGGTTCATTAGGGCAAGAATTAGATGCCGGTGAGGGGACTGATTTTCACGCGATTAGTGAAGGTTATGCATCAATAACACCGTTAACGATAGATATGACAGCCTATAAAAGCATGGCAACAATAACAGAATGGATCAGTGACTTTAAAATATGAGAATAATAAAATGAATGTCAGAGCAAGTAGTCGTACTGGGGGAAAGTCTACCCGAAGTGGAGAGATACTGGCACAAAAATTACATGCTGAGGGCATTGTCAATCAGCAAGTTTTACAAGCGATCGCTCGAAGCCCAAGGCATGCCTTTGTGCCTGAAATATTAGCGCATAAAGCTTATGATAATACGGCGTTGCCGATTGGTCAGGGACAAACTATTTCTCAGCCATATATTGTTGCTAAAATGTCAGAATTATTACTAGCCGACGGTATTCCCGATAGTATCCTTGAAATAGGTACAGGTTCTGGTTATCAAACTTCTATATTGGCGCAAATAACTACCAAAGTATTTTCGGTTGAACGCATCAAGTCTTTACAATTTCAAGCAAAACGTCGATTGCAAGCCATGGATTTACATAATATATCAATGAAACATGGTGATGGCTGGCAGGGGTGGAAGTCTAAAGCGCCATTTCAAGCGATAATAGTAACAGCTGCCCCGACAGAAGTTCCACAAGCTTTACTTGAGCAGTTAGCTGATGGTGGTCGTTTAGTGATTCCTGTTGGCGAGCAAACGCAAATATTAAAAATTATTACTCGAAATGGTGATAACTACGATGAAAGGCAAATTGAAGCCGTTCGTTTTGTGCCATTAGTACCAGGATCAGTACAATGAAAATATTTTCATCCCTTTATGAATGGACATTAAAGTGGGCAGAGCATAAATTCGCCCCTAAAATACTTGCAGTACTAACATTTGCTGAATCGGTATTTTTTCCTATTCCACCCGATGTGTTATTAGCGCCTATGGTTCTGGCTAAACCACATAAAGCTTGGTCATACGCTACATTAACGACAATAGCATCAGTATTTGGCGGTGTGGCTGGCTACGCATTAGGTTATTATATGTTTGAGCCGTGGATCCAACCTTTGATCACTGAATGGGGCAAACAAGAAACGTTTGACCAAGCGGTAACTTGGTTTAATGAATGGGGTATTTGGGTGGTCTTTATTGCTGGTTTTTCACCGGTTCCTTATAAAGTTTTTACCGTCAGTGCAGGCTTCCTGCAAATGGCCTTTTTACCCTTCTTAGTTGTGTCTGCTATTGGTCGTGGTATGCGTTTCTTTTTAGTTGCGGGTGTTATCCATTATGGTGGTGAACGCATGGAGCAAAACCTACGAAAATGGGTTGATGTTTTAGGTTGGTTAGTTGTGGGGTTGATTGTTGTTTTGTATTTACTATTTCGATAAAAAATCGCAATACTAAATCATATTTTGACAATAAAATAGGTTAAGAGGGTACGTGGTTTTTAGAATATTTATTATTATTTTATATTTATTTATTGTTGGTTGTTCTTCAAGGCATACTCCTGCGCCCGTTGTTGATGTGAATTCTCAATTACCATTGAGTAAAAAAATTAGAAACACCCTCAAGACCACTGAATATATAGTCAAAAAAGGTGAAACTTTATATTCAATCTCTTGGCGAGCGGGGCTTGATGTTCGAACAATCGCCAGCGTAAATAAAATTCCTCCGCCTTATCAAATATTTCCCGGACAAAAAATATTTTTATCGTCTAAATTAGCGAAAGCTAGTAAAAATAAACCCTCCCATGAAAGTTTACCAAAGCAACCTCAAATAGTGGTAAAAAAACCTATTGCATCAAATAAAAAGCAGGAGTATGGTGAAGTTACAAGAGGGCAAAAAATAGTCAAAAAGCCTTTGAGTGAAACAGGCTCATTCTCACAAAAAGTTAAACGTTGGGTATGGCCAGTTAAAGGAAAAATTATTGCTAAGTTTTCTACGAGAAAACAAGGTAATAAAGGAATAGATATCGCAGGTAGCCGTAATGATTCGGTTAAAGCAGCAGCTGATGGCAGGGTAGTATACGCCGGTGATGTGTTAAGAGGTTATGGTCAATTAATTATTGTAAAACATAACGATGATTATTTAAGTGCCTATGCTCATAACGATCACATTTTGGTCAAGGAACAGCAAGCTGTAAAAGCCGGACAAGTTATAGCAAAGATGGGAGATACTGACGCGGAAAGAGTCATGCTTCATTTTGAAGTTCGCTTTCGCGGAAAATCAGTAAATCCATTGAAATACCTTCCGAGAAGATAATAACAATACTAATAATAATAATTGGAGCTAACGTGAATATTTAATCAGTAATTTCAGCTTTGCTAATGACGGGAGAAATAGCATGGGCATAGAAAAAGAACTAAAAAAAGTGAAAGCAGTTAGTAAGAATAAGGATGTTGAAGCAAAAACTCAGGATGATGCACCATCTAACTTAGATGCAACTCAATTATATTTAGGTGAAATTGGTTTTTCTCCACTATTAACCGCGGAAGAAGAAGTATACTTTTCTCGTCTTGCCTTAAAAGGTGACGAACCCTCAAGAAAACGTATGATTGAAAGTAATCTACGTTTAGTCGTAAAAATAGCACGTCGTTATAATAATCGTGGTTTACCCTTATTAGACCTTATCGAAGAAGGTAATTTAGGCTTAATTCGAGCGGTTGAAAAATTTGTTCCTGAACGTGGCTTTCGATTCTCAACTTATGCAACCTGGTGGATACGTCAAACCATTGAACGTGCCATTATGAATCAAACTCGCACGATTCGCTTACCTATACATGTTGTTAAAGAATTAAACATTTATTTACGCACTGCTCGCGAATTAGTTCAAAAACTCGATCATGAACCTACTGCGGAAGATATCGCACTAGAACTTGATGTTCCCGTAGAAAGTGTGACTAAAATGCTTCGTTTAAATGAGCGAATAGCATCGGTTGATACCCCTTTTGGTGGCGAATCAGATAAAGTACTACTTGACGTTATCCCAGATGAAAAAGCTAGTGGGCCAGAAGGGAATTTACAAAATGATGATATTAAAAATAATATTGTTCATTGGTTAAATGAACTTAACTCTAAACAGCGCGAGGTATTAGCAAGGCGTTTCGGTTTACTTGGCTACGAAGCTGCAACATTAGAAGATGTTGGTGTAGAAATTGGTTTGACGAGAGAACGTGTTCGCCAAATTCAAGTAGAAGCATTAAAACGTTTACGTGATATTTTAAGTGCTCAAGACTTATCTATAGAAGCTTTGTTTCAAGCTTAACGCATATAAATAAAATTTACGTTTAAAAATAAAAACCAGCTTGTCGCTGGTTTTTTTGTATTCGAAATTACTTATATAAAGCAATTCCTTTATAACTTATCTTTAAGTTGAAAAAGTAAATCCAACGCTTGTCTTGGACTTAATTCATTTACATCAATTGCATTCAACTCATTGATAACCGGATGGCTATTATCAATTAATGCTAATTGTTCAAACTCTTGTTCAACCGGCGAAACAGAAGGAGCTTGTTGATTTTCAAGCTCAGCAAGACGTTGTTTGGCTCGTTGAATAACTGATCTGGGTACGCCGGCTAATTGAGCGACCTGTAAACCAAAACTTTTGCTTGCAGCACCTTCTTGAACCGCATGCATGAAAATAATTTTTTCGCCATGCTCTACCGCATCTAAATGAACATTGGCTAAACTCTCTATTTGTTCGGCTAATAAAGTTAATTCAAAATAATGACTGGCAAATAACGTAAATGCTTTGGTTTTTAGTGCGAGCATTTCAGCACATGCCCAAGCCAAAGATAGCCCATCGTAAGTGCTGGTTCCTCGTCCTATTTCATCTAATAAGACTAAACTTTTGTCAGTCGCGTTATGCAAGATATTAGCGGTCTCAGTCATTTCCACCATGAAAGTTGAACGACCGCTGGCAAGATCATCAGATGCGCCAATTCGGGTGAAAATTCGATCTACCATGCCTATTTTTGCGGCACTTGCAGGAACATAACAACCAATATGAGCCAATAATACAATCAGTGCGGTTTGACGCATATAAGTTGATTTACCGCCCATATTCGGTCCTGTAATGATTAACATTTTACGCTGTTCTGTTAATACTACTGGGTTGGCAATAAAGGCTTCTGATGTCATCTGCTCAACGACTGGATGACGTCCAGCTTCTATATCGATACCACTTTCATTCGCTAATTCAGGCTTGATATAGTTAAGCGCTTCAGCACGCTCGGCAAAAGTATTTAACACATCTAATTCTGCAATTGATTGCGCAAGGTTTTGTAATTTTTCTAAATGAGGTAAAACTTGATCGAACAATTCATCGTAAAGACGTTTTTCAAGTGCTAAAAATTTACTTTGTGCGCTTAATACTTTTTCTTCATGTTGCTTTAATTCATTGGTAATAAAACGTTCATTATTTTTTAATGTTTGTCGTCGAATATAGTCATCTGGCACTTCATTTGAACTACTGCGACTTATTTCGATATAAAAACCATGTACTTTGTTATAGCCAACCTTTAACGTTTGAATGCCGGTTCTTTCTTTTTCGCGCGCTTCTAATTGCGCTAAAAATTCGGTAGCCCCATCACTTAAATCTCGCAATATATCAAGCTCGTTATGATAGCCTTTTGCAATGACGCCACCATCTCGAATAAGCACCGGAGGATTCTCATTAATGGCAGTTTTCAATAATTCAGCTAGAGAATCTATCGGTAAAGTATGTTTTGCCAAAGCGGCTAAATGATGGTTTTCATTACTGTTGAGTAGCGTTTGTAATTCAGGTAATTGAAATAGCCCATTACGTAAACGCGCAAAGTCCCTAGGTCTTGCTGAACGTAATGCGATACGAGCAACGATCCGTTCAATGTCACCAATATGTTTCAATTGTTGAAATAATTCATCTTGCATATCGCGCGATAAAATTTCACTAATAGCGTTTTGGCGAGCAGACAATATATTGATGTCGCGTAATGGAAAGTGTAACCAACGTTTTAATAACCGTGAACCCATAGCTGTTGCTGATTTATCTAGGATTGACGCTAAAGTATTCTCAGTGTTGCCTTGTAAGTTTTGCGTGAGTTCTAAATTTCGTCTCGTCGCTGCATCTAAAATAACGCCAGATTGAGACGATTCAGCAATGATTGATCTAATATGCGGTAATGCGCTGCGTTGTGCATCCTGTACATAGTGAAGCAAACAACCGGCGGCACATAAGCCAATATGTTGTTCATCAATGCCAAAGCCAGATAATTCTTTGGTGCCAAATTGAGTATTTAATGTTGAATGAGCGGTTTGTAGGTCAAACTCCCAATCAGGTCGGCGACGAAGGCCTTTCATCCCTTCAATAACAGATAACGCATTAAATGATTCAGGATATAAAAGTTCGGCAGGCGATAATCGCTGTAGTTCAGCTTGTAGCTGCTCAATGGTATTTGGCTGACAAACGACAAAACGACCACTTGTCATATCGAGGTAAGACAAGCCAAAGCCAGTTTTATTTTCATAAATAGAGACAAGTAAATTATCTTGTTTATCCGTTAATAACGCTTCATCACTTACCGTGCCAGGCGTGACAACGCGCATAACTTTACGCTCAACAGGCCCTTTACTGGTTGCTGGGTCGCCAATTTGTTCACATATTGCAACTGATTCACCTAACTGCACTAACTTCGCTAAATAATTTTCAACAGCATGATAAGGCACGCCTGCCATAGGAATGGCATTGCCACCCGTTTTACCACGAGCGGTAAGAGAAATATCTAATAAATCGGACGCTTTTTTCGCATCATCAAAGAATAATTCATAAAAATCACCCATACGATAAAACACTAGAATATTGGGGAATTCAGCCTTAATGGCTAAGTATTGGCGCATCATAGGTGTGTGTGAAGATAAGTCTGTCATTTTTTATATTACTTTTTTGTTTTCAATGTGTGATGAAGTCAGCTTTATTATCTTTTTATAATTGTTGTATTAAATGACAACTTTAAAACAGAAATACATTAAGCAGAGTTAAGTTTTATCTGAATATTTTAAGTATTCGTTAAATGGAAAGCTGATCATATTTGTTGTTATTTTAGTGTGGATATATTACTGCGGATTGTTCCATAGAACTAGTAGATGTGGGCTAAAAGCAAAAAAAGAAAAGAAAAACTATTTTATTCGACTATTAATAGTACGATTGGCTGAATATTATCATCATTATAACTCATACCTTGATCATTCATTTATCCTAGGTAAAATTATTCTCTCTATAATAGTTTGAAAATTATCACTTTTGCTAAAATTTTATGAGTATATGATTTATTAATGCTTAATAATGTCATTATAGGATTACATTTTTAATTTATTGAATAATTAAACTTTCCAAACATTTTCGAATGTATTTATTGGCTTTTCTTACCGGAGAATAAAATGTCATTAGAGTTACAATTACCGGCATATATTGAAAAAATTGAAGAATTACTCTCTGCTAATGGTGAATTAAATGAAGTTGTGTCTGAAATGGAAAACTCGCTATTAGCTGAGCAAGTTGCCATTTTATTAGAAGCTTTTCCCATTGTGCCGCGTTTGAGTATTTGGCAGTTACTAAGTGCCGAGTATCAAAAGAATGTGTTTGTCGAGATGAAAAATGAGTCTCGTCAAATGCTCTTGAATGTCATGGATGATGATTCCTGTTTTCCACTGTTTGATAAATTAGACGCTAACAGTTTGTTAGAACTAACAGACCATTTAAGTGATCGCTTTATTGAATATGCAGTTACTAAAATGACTGCAAAGCAAAGAGAGCATTTTAAAGAGGCGCAAGATTATTCAGAAGATGAAGTAGGTCGTTGGCAAAGTTTTGATGAAAAAAGAATTCCTCAACGACTAAAAGCCTCAGCGGCAAAAAAGGCTTGTTCTAAAGGTGTGCAAACGCTGACAGATGTCATTTATGTTGTTGATAAACATTCAAAGTTGCTAGGTGAAATACCAATCAACAAGCTGTTATTAATTGAAGATGATATGCCGTTAGTCGATGTTACTTATCAAGAAGTGCAATGTTTAGAGGCGACAAAAAATATAGAAGAAGCGGCTGATGAAGTAATTTTGTCGGGTAAATCTGCTTTACCTATTATTAATGAAGAAGGATGCTTAATCGGTCGGCTTGATTTACATTCTGCCTATAAATATCGAGATCAACAAAAAGACACGCAATTGATTCAATCTGCGGGTTTAATTGAGGAGGAAGATTTATTTGCTAATGTTTGGTTAAGTAGTAAAAATCGCGCAATTTGGTTAGGCGTTAACTTACTTACCGCTTTTTTAGCATCATGGTTTATAGGGCTTTTTGAAGCTACGTTGCAACAAGTAGTGGCTTTAGCGGTATTAATGCCAGTAGTGGCTTCAATGGGGGGAATTTCAGGGAGCCAAACGCTAACACTTATTATTAGAGGTTTAGCATTAGGACAAATTACCGATGCAAACAAACAAGCGATTGTTAATAAAGAGCTGAAAGTGGGGGCTATTAATGGCGTTTTATGGGCAACCGTTATTGGTATTATTACTTTTTTATGGTTCGAAAATTCAATGCTGTCGTTGACAATCTGTATTGCTATTTTAGGGAATATATTGGTCGCTTCATTGTCAGGTGTTTGGGTGCCATGGTTGTTAAATAAATTAAAAATAGACCCAGCATTATCAGGAGCCGTTATTTTAACAACAGTAACGGATATCTTTGGTTTTGTCGCTTTTCTAGGTTGTGGCACGTTATTTTTACTGTAGCTTTTTGCTAAGCCATTGTTA